>NZ_PKGG01000668.1:0-249 GCF_046480465.1 Arthrospira sp. PCC 8006 | reverse complement strand
ATTTATCTGGACTTAAAACTCTGGCGGTGGGGTCTCCTGTGTCTATGCGATCGGGGTCTAATCATCAAACTACTCCGGTGATCTCTACCCCTTCCCTTCAGTCTTTCTGGAATAACCCAGTTGCTGTTATTTCGGCGGGAATTGCTGTGGCTATCATCGCGGGTTATGGTTCTTGGAGTTTGGTGAGCTATTTACTAAATTCTAGTGGCTCGGATTCAGACCCTGACCCGATTACTACTGTTGAAACAG
>NZ_PKGG01000145.1:0-13562 GCF_046480465.1 Arthrospira sp. PCC 8006 | reverse complement strand
CGCTGAACATCAGGACGATAGATGGTGAACTGCTCCTCAATCAGTTCAAAGCGAATCCCTAACCGGGGACTCGTCCAGTTTTCCGCCTGCTCAATCAGTTCCAGCGAACCCGTTTGATTGCGTATCCACCCGTGAAAATCAAAACGGTCTGGGTCGAAGATATAATATTCTTCCACCCCATAGCGATCGTAAAACTGCTGTTTCTTGACCATCTCCTTGAGACGATTTCCCGGCGAGAGAATTTCAAACACCACTTGGGGAGGGATGTTCCCTTCTTCCCATTGTTTATAGGAACCGCGATTCTCCTGCGGAGACGCTTCCGGAACGCCTTTAGGTCGTCCGAACGCCACCATTATATCAGGTGCTTGACGCAGTTTATTATTGCCTTCCATGGGATACCAGAGTAAATCTCCCGCTACAAACACATTCGGATCATCATCAAACAGAATCTCTAAATTCTCTTTAATGACTACAATCCAGCGAAACTGGCGGGTATTTTCAGCCATGGGATTTCCATCAGAATCAGGGTAGATGACCTTTGTGGGTTGTGTGGGTTGAGGAGTAGTTACCATAAAATTAGACCTCTCAATTATTGAACTGGAATACACCATTGAGTCGGTGTCCATAGTTGGCTAACATTATAGCTGATTTTTTCGTCAATATTTAAGTAGGTTGGGTGGAGGTATAGCACTAGTCAATACGGTTAGGACGCAGCCTTGAGAACATAATCCATGGCATCATCGAGAGAATCAAACTGCTCACGTGCAATGGCGAATGCGGGCTTTCAACCACGACCAACATTTCTCTATCTTGTTGAGGTCTGGCGAATAAGGCCGAAGATAGAGTAAACGGCATTGAGCTGCCTCCACCAGTTCAGCCTGCCGCCCCCCTTTATGAAACGTTGCATTGTCTAGCACTAGAGTCTGACCTGGCTTCAGTGTTGGAATTAAGATGAACTCCAACCACAACTCAAACACTGTCCGATTACAACAACCCTCAAAGCTAAATGGGGCTAAGAGTTGTTGATGACACCATGGGGCCATATAGCTCACCCTGCCCTGCCTCTTCCCGGATTTGAGGACATCGAAGCGTTGTCCTTCCTCGCAGTAACCATAAGGATAATCCGAGTCCTGACTATTCATGCCGGCTTCATCGAGGTAAACCAACCCTTCCGGCTCCATATGTTCAATCTGAGCAATAAACTCCTCTCGCTGTTGCTCATCACCTTCTTGGTAGCCGTAAGTTGTTTTCTGGTGAAGCCAATTTTCTTCAAGGTTCTGGATATGGTGCCAGGAGAGATGTCGTCATCCCAAAGTTCAGCCATTTGAGCGGAGGTTTTGTCGCCATGCTCTTGGGCAAAAGCCTTGAATTTATGCCAGTCGGTAATTTGGTGGTTATGACCAGGTGGGCGATTAGGTTTAGGGAGGAAGTCGCCGGTGTGTTATTTTCTTTGCAGCCAGAGATTAATGGTGTTCCGGCTGACATGGAAAACTTGACTGGCTTCTGTTTTGGGCATACCGTCTAGTTCAATTGCATTAATAACTTTTTGTCTAAGGTCGTAACTGTAGGGGGCTGGCTTTTTGGGTCTTCTGTAGATATCCTTGCCATTATACGTCCTAAATGTTCTGTCTTGTGCTATACATTATCTAACTGGTGCCAGACGTTCAGGTATGAAATAGGGCTGAGATGCCCGAAATAACTACCTGGTGAGGGCTTCAGCCCCCCCGGCTGAATATAAGAGGCTCGCCTCTGACCGACCTCATAACTGTTTATATGTTCCTAAGTTTTTGTATCATTATGATACAGAATGAGGCAAGGAGACCCAAGGTCCAACAAACATTAATATTTAAATGGAAATGTTATGAAGCTGGAAGTTGCAATAACTTTTTTTTACGTTGAAGCACGGTTAAGTTACCTAAAAACGGTAGCAACCTCTTTAGCTTTACTAAGTGACAATATTCATGTATCGATCATTACTAACGACTTAGATAATCATCATACTATTAGACAAGCATGTGCTAGATTGGGTAATAATGTGTCTATTTATGTACCTTTTTTGTTGGGGCATCCTTATTTGCTTACATGGTGTCATTTTGAGGTGTTTCGCAGAAAATTTAAGTTATATCCAGATATAACTCATTTTTGGTATTTGGAAGATGACATCCTAGTTACGCCCGAAAACCTTGCTTATTGGCTAGATGGTCGCGAAAAGCTGAAAAATACGCCTTTTATCCCTTCTTTTGTGCGCTACGAGTACCAAACAGGTAAAGCTGAGAAATTTGTAACAGATACTGTAGCACCAGTAGATTTGAATGCTTCGCCTAGTGTTGAAGTAGCCGAAAACTACCAGTTTATTAATTTGCCAACCCCTGATCAGGGGATGTATTTATTAGATAGGGCTTTGGCGAAAAAACATTTTTTGGGGGGATCGTCTAGCCCCGATTTTGGTCGTTGGGGTATCAGAGAAAAAGCTGCACAGGGCATCACTTATTTAGAAGTGCCTAAAGGGTTTTATTCCCGTAATTTAGTAGGGGTTATAAAACAGCAATATCAGCTTGATCCGCGCTGTTTAATTCATCATTTGCCTAATAATTATGCTAACTATCCCAAGTCTAAATTTGCAAAAGTGGCTGTGGATGCTTTGTTTTTTTAAGTAGGGTATTTAGCATGCTGGCATTAGGCAATTAGCTACCTTATATCCAACTGTTTTGGGTAAGACAGATATTTATAAAACTGGATGATAGTAAAGATAACGATGAATAGTCACCTTGTGAAAAGTAATTTGTCTTGCCGTAAGCGCGTTTTGGGAACAGGTGGGGCGGGTTTTATTGGTTCTTTTTTATGTGAACATTTGTTGGCACTTGGCTGCGAGGTAATTTGTTTAGATAATTTTTTTAGTGGTACTAAATAAAATGTAGTGCATTTGCTGATTAATCCTTACTTTTGTCTTGAGCAGCCATGTCTTGGGGTTTCCCCAAGTGGAGCAACTGGCGTCACATTATCGATTAGGGGTCGAGATAGACCTCACGGTCTACCCCTCCCATTCAGAACCGGACTTGAGACTTTCACCTCATCCGGCTCCTAGTCTGATTGTGTTATGGTCGAAAGAGAAGTCACCTTCCCCAACTCCAATTGAAAACCGTGCTTGCRAGTTTCCCAGCACACGGCTCCTGATGTAGATACCCTATTTGTCAGTAGGAACAGGGCTACGACCCCCCGCTTTGTAACCTCAACTTTAGGAGCTATATACAACCTCGTAGTCTTTAAACTCGCACTCGTCATAAAACTCTTAATTGTCGCGGTCTCTATATCCACACCGTGGCTAGTGGGCATATCCTAACCATTACAGTTAGGCATTAGCTTTCAGCCACATCCTTTCCCCTTAAAGGTATACGCTTACACTTTTCACTACTGTGCAGGTACATCCTGCCGAGAGCCTAAAAGGGGTTTAAACGTTCCGTTTATACGGGCATTCCATCTTTAGACTTGTCCTGTCCACCGGGGTAATTTTAAAGGTCTGTGTAGGTAGTAAAGAGAAACCCCTACTTTTCCCCTTGCTCTTTTGAGCGCAGCGTGTCAACCTGTTTCGCTACCTTCTTATGACGGTGGTTCAAGTCGGAACATTCAGATTTCCTTAGTTATGGATGGTTGGCAGTGGTCGCATATGGTAGTAGGTTCTACTTCACGCCTTCCGTTCCCCGCTTCAATCCTGGGGTTATGATTCCCAAAACTGGGGGTGGCTATCGCCGTTACTCTCAACTTCATGCTATACTAGGTGGGTCACAACTCCCACCGTTCAAGCGTTCTGTCTTGACCTTGAGTCCCCTGCCTTGCTTAGATTTCTCTAAGCGTCGGGACATATAAACAGTTATGGGATGGTCAGGGAAGCGACTCCCTATATTCCACCAAGGGGTGGAAGTCCCACCGGGCAGTTATTTCGGGTATTGCAACCCTATGCGCGTGCCTGAACGTTTCGCACCTCCTTGTTAAGAGTACAGCAACCTCTCWTYRTCMAGAGCTGTTTTATCATCGCGGGTGTGGCGRTGCAAYAGTTGRAGGTTYTTRTATTCATCCTTCCCGCCTTGACTTCTTGGATGTATGTGGTCTACCTCTAATAGGTCTGATGGGGTAAAGAATTGCCCGCACCAGGTACACCTGCCTTTTTGCTTCTTGAGTAGTTTTGCTACTTTGTTTGGCGTGTCGATTGCTTGTCCTTTCCTGGTTGCCCAGTACGTCCAGTTTCCGTCGTATGGTGTTGCGTCAGGGCGTATTAGGGTGTGTCTGACAATTGGAATCCAATTATGTTTCCATAGTTGGTATCCATCTTTAGTCTGAAACAACCAAGATTCGTGTCTTTTTCTCCCATTGCTAAGTTTAACCGTTTCATGTCTGAAATAGTTTCTTAGCTTTTCATGTAGGTTTGCCCTTCCACATCTTGATACTGTCCATGCCCTTAACATTAACCAGACTTTGTGGTCTAATTTATTGAAGGTCTCTGTTGAGACTACTGCTGAATAATAGTTTGACCATCCCTTTATGATTGGGTTTAGTTTGCTGATAAGAGCTGATTGGGGTGCTGTTTTATGTTTTTTTTATTACACCCTTAATCACTTCTGTATGGGCTTTGACTGCTTTATTGCTGGGTTTGCTTAGAGTTTTGTGTTCGATTAATCGGCTTGCCATTCCCCCTGTTTTCCCAGATTTATGTTTTCCTACTGGATATTGCCTGATATTGAATCCTAGAAAATCAAACCCTGGTTCTTCTGTTTTGCCATCGTACTCAATAGGTTTGAGTGTATGACAGATTCGAGTCTTTTCGGGTTTAATTTCCAGTCCTACAGGTTTTAACCATTCGGAAATAGCAGTTTTGCACTGTTTAATGATGTCGAGTGAATGTGATATTACTACGAAATCATCTGCGTATCTTACTACTGTGGCTTGTACCACGTTCTTCTTCTTATGATACATTGTTTCAATTAGCCTAACCATTCCCAACAGTGCGATGTTGGCAAGGAGTGGACTTATTACCCCTCCTTGAGGTGTCCCTGCTTCTGTATCCTAAAATACACCATTATCCAAAACACCTGCTTTTAACCATTGTTTCAGGTCTCTTTTCAGGCTGCTTGGGCAATGAATTTTGGACAGTAGGTAATCATGGTTCACGGTAAGAGCATTTTGTTAGGGGTCGAGATAAACTTCACAGCCTACCCCTCCCATTCAAAACCGTGCTTGCGAGTTCCCCAGCACACGGCTCCTGATGTAGATACCCTATTGTCAGTAGGAACAGGGCTACAACCCCCCGCTTTGTAACCTCAACTTTGGGAGCTAAATACAACACGTAGTCTTTAAACTCGCTTTCGTCATAAAAACTCTTACTTGTCGCGGTCTCTATATCCACACCGTGACTAGTGGGCATATCCTAACCATTACAGTTAGGCATTGGCTTTCAGTCACATCCTTTCCCCTTAAAGGTATACGCTTACACTTTTCACTACTGTGCAGGTACATCCTGCCACTTGAGAGCCTAAAAGGGGTTTAAACGTTCCGTTTATACGGGCATTCCATCTTTAGACTTGTCCTATCCACCGGGGTACACTTTAAAGGTCTGTGTAGGTAGTGAGTTGAGACTCCTACTTTTCCCCTTACTCTTTTGAGCGCAGCGTGTCAACCTATTTCGCTACTTACTCATTACGGTGGTTCAAGTCGGAACATTCAGATTTCCTTAGTCATGGATGGTTGGCAGTGGTCGCATATGGTAGTAGGTTCTACTTCASGCCTTCCGTTCCCCGCTTCAATCTGACGGGTTATGATTCCTCAAACTGGGGGTGGCTACCGCCGTTACTCTCAACTTCGCGCTATAATAGGAGGCTCACAACTTCCTCTGTTCTAACGTTCTGTCTTGACCCTGAGTTCCCTGCCTTGCTTAGATTTCTCCAAGCGTCGGGACATATAAACAGTTATGGGATGGTCTAGGGATAAGAATGAGAGTGCGTCTCCCTATATTTCACCAAGGGGTGAAAGTCCCACTAAGAGGTTATTTCGGGCATTGCAGCCCTATTTCACTCCTAAACGTTTCGCACAAACCCCTTGAGTATAACGTAAGGTTGAGAGTAACGGCGGTAGCCACCCCCAATTTGAGGATTCACACTCAACGGGTTGAAGCGGGGAACGGAAGGCATAATAGAGGAACCTACCTCTCACTCGAGCACTGCCAACCATCCATGATTAGGGAAACCGAATGTCCGGCTTGAACCATATGTAATGCGTCAGTAGCGAAATAGGTTGATACGCTGCGCTCAAAAGGGCGAGGGAAAAAAAGTAGGAGGCTGCTATAACTACCTACACAGACCTTTAAAAGTACCCCGGTGGATAGGACAAATCTAAAGATGGAATGCCCGCATAGATGGAACGTTTAAACCCCTCATTGGCTCTCAAGTGGCGGGATGTACCCGTGGAGTAGTGAAAAGTGTAAGCGTATRCCTTTAAGGGGAAAGGATGTGGCTGAAAGCTAATGCCTAACTGTAATGGTTAGGATATGCCCACTAGCCACGGTGTGGATATAGAGACCGCGACAATTAAGAGTTTTATGACGAGTGCGAGCTTAAAGACTACGAGGTTGTATATAGCTCCTAAAGTTGAGGTTACAAAGCGGGGGGTCGTAGCCCTGTTCCTACTGACAAATAGGGTATCTACATCAGGAGCCGTGTGCTGGGAAACTCGCAAGCACGGTTTGGAATTGGAGTTGGGGAAGGTGACTTCTCTTTCGACCATAACCAGTCAAATTAGGATCCGTATGAGGTGAAAGTCTCATGTACGGTTCTGAATGGGAGGGATAGACCGTGAGGTCTAGCTCGACCCCTAATATCCCTTGGGCGAAAGTCCAGAGGAAAGTTTTCAAGCTCCAAAAGAGGATATTCCAAGCAGCTAAATCGGGACAGGACGCGAAGGCAAGAAGGTGGCAACGTCTATTGGTAAAGTCATATGATGCCCGACTCTTAGCAGTGCGGCTGTAGGGGCGGGTTCCACGGTCAGCCATGCTTCCCAACAGTCAGCTTAATAAACCCGCCCCCCAAGCGGGTCAAGGCAAGAAAACGGCTGGAGTTGATGGAATGAGAGCAATCTCTCCAAGACAAAGGTTTGAACTTGTGGAGAGCATTAAGGGAAACCTCAAAGCAAAACCACTGCGACGGGTGTGGATTCCAAAACCCGGCAGGGATGAAAAAAGCTGGAATAGGAATACCCACAATCCAAGACAGAGCAAGGCAAGCCTTGGTTAAATCGGCTCTCGAACCTGAATGGGAATCGAGATTTGAAGGCACAAGCTATGGGTTCCGTCCCGGACGGTCAGCCCAAGATGCAATTGGTATAATTTACAGTGCCATAAATCAAGGACAATACTATGTTCTCGATGCAGATATAGCAAAATGCTTTGACCGAATAAACCATGATTACCTACTGTCCAAAATTCATTGTCCAAGCAGCCTAAAGAGAGACCTAAAACAATGGATCAAAGCGGGCGTGCTAGATAACGGCGTTTTCGATGATACAGAAACAGGGACACCCCAAGGAGGGGTAATAAGTCCAATACTCGCCAACATCGCACTGTTGGGAATGGTTAGGTTCATAGAGACAATGTATCCTAAGAAAGCAAACAGAGCGCAGGCTACTGTTATAAGATACGCCGATTATTTTGTAGTGATATCCCCATCACTCGAAATCATTTAACAGTATTTAACAGTGCAAAACTGCTATTTCCGAATGGTTAAAACCTGTGGGACTAGAAATTAAACCTGAAAAGACCCGAATCTGTCACACGCTCAAACCCATTGAGTACAATGGCAAAACAGAGGAGCCAGGATTTGATTTTCTAGGATTCAACATTAGGCAATATCCTGTTGGGAAATATAAATCTGGGAAAATAGGGGGAAGGACAAGCCGATTAATCGGTCACAAAACCTGCATTAAACCCAGCAATAAAGCAGTTAAAGCCCACACAGAAGAGATTAAAGGTGCAATAAAACAACTTAAAACCGCACCCCAGTCAGCCCTGATTAGCAGACTAAACCCGATTATTCGAGGATGGTCAAACTATTATTCAGCGGTAGTCTCAACAGAGACCTTCAATAAACTGGACAACAAAGTTTGGTTAATGTTACGGGCATGGACAGTATCAAGATGCGGAAAGGCAAGCCACGATAAGCTAGGAAACTATTTCAGAAATGGAACGGTTAAACTTAGCAATGGGAAAGAAAGACATGAATCTTGGTTGTTCCAGACTAAGGATGGACTCACATTATGGCAACATAATTGGACTCCGATTGTCAGACATACCCTAGTGCGCCCTGACGCAACACCATACGACGGAAACTGGACTTACTGGGTAACCAGACGAGGACAGGCAATTGAAACGCCTAATAGGGTAGCAAAACTACTCAAAAAGCAAAAAGGTAGGTGTACTTGGTGTGGACAGTATTTCGCGCCATAGGATTTAGTTGAAGTAGACCACATTGTACCTCGAAACCTCGGTAGAAAGGATGAATACAAAAATCTTCAACTATTACATCGGCACACCCGCGATAATAAGACGGCACTAGACAACGCCAACGCATTAGGGGTCGAGAATGGAGTCGCCTCCATTCCCTCCCATTCAAAACCGTGCTTGAGACTTTCACCTCACACGGCTCCTAGTCTGACTGTTCCATTGTTATGGATACAGCTTTAGCCTTGTCTAGGGCTGTCTTGTCATCGCGGGTGTGGTGGTGTAGTAATTGAAGATTATTGTATACATCCTTTCCGCCTAGGCATCGAGGTACAATATGGTCAACCTCAATTACGTCTGATGGTGTAAAGTATTGTCCACACCATTTACACTTACCTTTCTGTTTCTTGAGTAGTTTTGCTATCCTTGTTGGTGTTCCAATTGCTTGTCCTTTTCTGGTTGCCCAGTATGTCCAGTTTCCGTCGTATGGTGTTGCGTCCGGTCTCACTAGGGTATGTCTGACTATTGGTGTCCAATTATGTTTCCATAGTGTGAACCCCTCCTTGGTTTTGAATAACCAAGTTTCATGTCTTTCTTTCCCGTTGCTGAGTTTGACCGTTCCCGGTCTAAAGTATTTCCTCAACTTTTCGTGATTTATCGTGCCGCATCTTGAGCCTGTCCATGCCCTTAACATTAGCCAGATTATATAATCCAGCTTGACGAATGTTTTAACTGAGACTACGCCTGAATAGTAATTAGACCATCCTCGGATTATTGAATTTAGTCTATTTATTAGGGCTGATTTGGGTTTTGTTTTATATTGCTCAATTATCCCTTGTATCGTCTCAGTGTGGGCTTTAACTGCTTTCTTGCTAGGTTTGATGAGCGTTTTAAATCCTAGCGGTTTTCCCTGTGGGTTTTTGCCAGTCTTGAGCTTTCCTACAGGGTATTGCCTAATATTGAATCCTAGAAAGTCGAATCCTGGTTCTTCTGTTTGTTCCCCATGTTGTAAGGGGTTTAGTGTATGACACACTCTGGTTTTTTCAGGTTTGATTTCTAGTCCTACATTTCTTAGCCATTCTGAGATAGCAGTTTTGCACTGTTCAATGATTTCTATTGACGGTGATATTACCACGAAATCATCGGCGTATCTTATTAGGGTTGCTTGTTTCCTTCCCTTTTTCTTTTGGATACAGTTTTCTATTAATCTAGCCATGCCATCCAGTGCGATGTTTGCTAGTAGTGGACTAATTACCCCTCCTTGCGGTGTTCCCCTTTCTGTATCCTCAAATACGCCGTTATCCAGTACACCTGCTTTGAGCCATTGTTTGACATCTCGCTTCAGGCGACTAGGACAATGAATTTTGGACAGTAGGTAATCATGGTTCACGGTAAGAGCATTTTGATATATCAGCGTCGAGAACATAGTATTGTCCTTGATTTATAGCAGTATAGATTCTGCTAATCGCGTCGTGGGCTGACCGTCCTGGACGGAACCCGTAGCTTGTGCCTTCAAATCTCGATTCCCATTCAGGTTCGAGAGCCGACTTAACCAACGCTTGCTTTGCTCTATCTTGGATTGTGGGAATACCTAGGGGGCGTTTTTCATCCCTCCCTGGTTTTGGAATCCACACCCGTCGCAGTGGTTTAGCTTTGGAGTTTTCCTTAATGTTCTCAACAAGTTCGAGTCTCTGTTTTGGTGAAATTACTTTCACAGCATCGATTCCCGCCGTTTTCTTGCCTTGATTATCTTGGGTTACTTTCCTCACTGCTAGGAGCCTAGCGTAATATGACTTCACCAACAGACGTTGCCACCTTCTAACCTTTGCGCTCTGTCCCGATTTAGCTGCTTGGAATATACACTTTTGGAGCTTAAAGACTTTCCGTTGAACTTTCGCCCATGGGATTGCCTTCCATACGTTGGTCGTAGTCTTGATTGGACTGGGTTTCCCAAATCCTCTCTTTGAACTCGCTATCGTCATTTGTACACCTACTAATCTCTATTCCTTACTGTCAAACCGTGACCTGTTAGCATATCCCGACCATTACAGTGGGGCTTTGGCTTCTGGTCACATCTCCCCTCTTCCCGGGCATCCGCTTACATTTATCACTACTAACTTTCTCGACCAGATTGTTAGAGCCTGGGAAGAATTATGACGTTCCGTTTATATGGGCTTTTCACCTTTATATTTGTCCTGTCCACCGGGGTACTTTTAAAGGTCTGTGTAGGTAGTGTTAAAAGGCTCCTACTTTTCCCCTTGCCCTTTTGGACGTAGCGTGTCAACCTGTTTCGCTACTTGAGTTATTACGATGGTTCAGTCCGGACATTCGGTTTCCCTAATCATGGGTGATTGGCAGTGAGTGGTCTCGTTATTTCCGATACTAGGTTGTATCTCTGAGCCTTCCGTTTCCCGCTTCAGTCCTAGGGTTATGACTTCTCAAACTGGGGATGGCTATCGCCGTCACTCTCTCCGCAATTGTTAAGGAATCATTAAGATTTCCATTTTGGCGTTTTGACCTTGAGTTCCCTGCCTTGACTTAGTATCACTTTGATACAAATCGTTGGGACATATAAACAGTTGTAGGGATGGTCAGAGGCGAGTCTCTTGTATTCAATCGAGGGGCTGAAATCCTTRCCAGGCGGTTATTTCGAGCATTRCAGCTCTATTTCATGCCTGAACGCCTCGCACTGTATTCTTAACAATGGAGCAATCAGATTAGGAGCCGTGTGAGGTGAAAGTCTCACGCACGGTTTTGTATGGGAGGGGGTGAAGGCGACTTCACTCTCGACCCCTACTTCGAGCACTTCCATCCGTTGCTGCGATGTCCCCATCTCACCGACAATGTTCCACACCCCCTCATGACCATCTCCAAGACAGGTAAACTGCTCCCCTAGGGGTTGGGCATTCACCCCACTCCAGTAGTCCTTGATTATCTTTAAAGAACGCTACACCCCCTTGCTCATGAACATTTAACCCTTTGTATTCTCTCCACTCACAGGGTTGACTCTCCTCAGTGGGCGGGCGAACCATTCCTCCATCTAGGCTCAGTTCCGTGTGGGGGGTCAGTTATCTCCACCTCACACCAGTCCTCTCGCTGTACAAGGCGTTGGAGCGTACTGTGGGAGATGCTCATCCCGGTCAGTATCGTGATATCCTCTTCGGCTCGTTGGTAAGCGTTATTAGCACTAACGAGCAAGCAACACTTCTCAAAGTATGGACTCCAACGAGTCCCTGGCTTCACTTGCAGTTGTTGACCTTGAGCGGTAGTGAGGGTGAGTTTACCGAGGATGCTGGTCAGGGTGAGTTGTTTTCCACTGTGGCGGTCTGTTGCCTGGTCGATAAAAAAACTCCTAGTTGAGGCAAGACGTGCTCTTGAGTAAGAGCACGAACACTCTTCTCAATGGCTTCAAGGGCGGTGAGTTCAGCAGGGTTAGCTTCGCTGTAGAGAATGGCCGCAATCGCGTCAAGGTGTTGCTGGAGTTGAGCTGGTTTCTGAGAATCCATGAGTAGAGGGAGGGTGAGTGGTGCTTCGCTCATTATGTAGGGCTGTGGGTGAAGGTTGCACTAAGTACAATTATTCATTTCCTAACTGAGATGCACCCACTACATACTACATAAACCGAATACAGCCTTTATCTCAATCATTAAGCACAGTAACAACACTTGGTAAACCAGTTATTCAAACACTGTAAATCCACAAGGCTTACCGCCACTTCTACCAATCTCACTAATAATTACATGGTCTCCGTCCTGAACTTGCACACTAAACTTTTGAGCTGTGACCACATCATCTCTATAGGGTTAAACTCAGGGGAATACACCGGCAGATATTCTACCCTGGCTCCTACTGACTATATCATTTCTTGGACTTCTTCTCGATGATGATAATTTAAGTTATCCATTACCACTACATCTCCTTTTTTTAATTTTGGCAATAAATCTAACTTGATGAATTGGAGAAAATCCTCTTTTTTCATTGACCCTTCTAATGTTTGAGTCCCCACCACTCCGGAGAGCTTAATTGCACCAATTATTGTCATTTTTTACCTCGATAGGATTTCCGCAGTTCATAGACTTTTTTCCCTTTCGTAGCTCTGGCTAACGGTCTGCTCATCCCTACCCATAACCCACTTTCATCAATAAACACAAGCTTTTCAGGAGCCACATCTCTAATTCTTTCCCAATAATCTACTCGCGCTTTCTGTACTTCTTCAGTTACTACTTTTTCGCTCCTGTATGTTTTTTTTTGAGACTTATATCGTGCTGCTTTAAAAATCTATCTATCATGGTCGTACTGACATTTATGCCCAGCTTTTCTCTGAGCTTCTCACTATATTGCCATAAGGTCAGGTCGGGGTGGGCTTCTACAATATCTATCACGGCTTCCTCATGCTGAGATCA
Source organism: Arthrospira sp. PCC 8006 (assembly GCF_046480465.1). Classification (NCBI taxonomy): domain Bacteria; kingdom Bacillati; phylum Cyanobacteriota; class Cyanophyceae; order Oscillatoriales; family Microcoleaceae; genus Arthrospira; species Arthrospira sp. PCC 8006. The sequence continues at coordinate 680 of NZ_PKGG01000145.1, read as the reverse complement.
AATGCTTTTCTTTTTAGTGCCACACTTACGAGGAGATAAGTCTCCCGTTAATCGATACTGTTTGACCAGTCGCCTTACCGTGTCTGGACTCACCAAAAAGCGTTTCGCTACTTTTCGGATAGAAGTGTCTCCTTTTTCATAGGCTTCTACTATCTTTTTCCGAAAATCTAAAGAGTAACGGCTCATGGTAGTTGGTTGTGATAACTTATACAATAGCCATACATTATACTGTACTTTGTGTTTTGTGTAAAGGCTGTATCATAGTGATAGGTTAAACAGCAAAATTGTAGCGCTACTGGACGCTGTAGAACTTGCCGATTGTCCTACACAATTTAACGAATGTCGTCGATTCTTGGAGCTTGAAAGCACTTTTCTGGCTATGCACAATTCCTTGATTACAGCAATTAAAAAATGGTTGTAAGAAAAAATCAAGCAATAATAAAAAGCCAATAAAAATGAGCTTTAATAATGCTATAAATTTTCAATAAAATTAAATGATTTCGTCAAAACAGAAAACACAAAACCATGAACGAGAAACAAGCAAGGTTAATGGTTATCGCGGAATTAGCACGTGATATTTACACTCAATTACTGTCACGATATATCCCCTATGCTAACCAAGACACCAGGGTGAAATTAGCCGAAATCGCCCATAACACCGCTGTAGATTGTATGGCGGT
>NZ_PKGG01000254.1:0-6706 GCF_046480465.1 Arthrospira sp. PCC 8006 | reverse complement strand
GTTCGTTTATGACCTTGAGTTCCCTGCCTTGCTTAGTTACCTAAGCGTCGGGACATATAATCAGTTATGAGGATGCTCAGGAGAGGTCTCCTTATATCCAGATTCGGAGCTGGAATCCTCACCAGGTAGTTATTTCGGGCATTTCAGCCCTATTTCATACCCGAACGTCTCGCACCTGCATCCAGTATGTAATAACCTCCTTTGTTTATACTTTGAAAGATTCTGGATATTGCATCATGGGCTGACCGTCCGGGTCGGAACCCATAGCTGTTGCTTTCAAATCTCGATTCCCATTCAGGTTCGAGTGCCGATTTAACCAAGGCTTGCCTTGCTCTATCCTGGATTGTGGGTATTCCTATTCCAGCTTTTTTCATCCATTCCGGGTTTTGGAATCCACACCCGTCGCAGTGGTTTTGCTTTGAGGTTTCCCTTAATGTTCTTAACAAGCTCAAACCTTTGTCTTGGAGAGATTACTCTTACTCCATCGACTCCAGCCGTTTTCTTGCCTTGACCCGCTTGGGGGGCGGGTTTATTAAGCTGACTGTTGGGAAGCATGGCTGACCGTGGAACCCGCCCCTACAGCCGCACTGCTAAGAGTCGGGCATAATATGACTTCACCAATAGACGTTGCCACCTTCTTGCCTTTGCGTCCTGTCCCGATTTAGCTGCTTGAAATATCCTCTTTTGGAGCTTAAAGACGTATCGCTGAACCTTAGCCCAGTTGATACTTCTCCATCCATTCGTAGTCTTAGTAGGTCTCCGTTTATCGAAGCCTTTACCTTCTCTCGATTTCGTCATTTTGACTCCTACTCGACTCTATCCTTGCAATCAAACCGTGACCCGTTAGCATATCCCGTCCATTACAGCCGGGCGTTGGCTTCTGGTCACATCTCACCCCCTAATAGGCATACGCTTACACTTTTTCACTACTGACTCTCTCGACCAGATTATCAGAGCCTAAAAGGGTTTATAACGTTCCGTTTATATGGGCATTCCATCTTTAGACTTGTCCTTTCCACCGAGGTACTTTTAAAGGTCTGTGTAGGTAGCTTACAAATACTCCTACTTTTCCCTTTGCTCTTTTGAGCGCAGCGTATCAACCTATTTCGCTGCTTATTATTTACGATGGTTCAAGTCGGAACATTCAGATTTCCTTAGTCATGGATGGTTGGCAGTGGTCGGATTATTGGGAATAGGTTTCCCTCACGCCTTCCGTTCCCCGCTTCAATCTGACGGGTTGTGTATCCTGAAACTGGGGGTGGCTATCGCCGTTACTCTTTCCCACAATCGCCCAAGTGGTTTTAATCCTCCATGTTGTATAATTGAGTATTGCGATTTTCTTTGTGGGATTGACCTTGAGTTCCCTGCCTTGCTTTCGCTTTGGGACATATAAACAGTTATGAGGATGGTCAGGAGTGCGCTCCTTATATTCAACCAAGGGGTTGAAATCCTCACCAAGCGGTTATTTCGGGTATTGCAACCCTATTTCATGCCTGAACGTCTCGCACTTGTAAAGATCAAGTAACATAACACAGACAAACTGCATCGATCATGACTCAAATTTCTGCTAACTCTGATGTTCCGAGTATGGGACGTCGCCAATTTATGAATCTGCTGACCTTTGGTTCAGCAACCGGGGTGGCCCTAGGTGCGCTGTATCCCTTCGTCAAATATTTTATTCCTCCTTCAACTGGGGGAGCAGGTGGCGGTGTGATCGCCAAAGATGCTTTGGGTAATGATGTGGTAGCCAGCCAATTTGTGGCTACTCATAATGTAGGCGATCGCGTCTTGGCTCAAGGTCTCAAAGGTGATCCTACCTACCTAGTGATTGAAAATGATGGCAACCTGGCTGAATATGGCCTGAATGCGGTCTGTACTCACCTAGGTTGTGTGGTTCCCTGGAACAGCAGCGAGAATAAATTTATCTGTCCCTGTCACGGTTCCCAGTATGATGCTACTGGTAAGGTAGTGCGTGGTCCGGCTCCCCTGTCCTTGGCGCTGGTTCACACCGAAGTTGTGGACGACAAAGTAAGTTTCATTCCCTGGACTGAAACTGATTTCCGCACCAATGAAGCTCCCTGGTGGGCTTAATTGAGACTCAGGGGGGGATGGATAATATCTATCCCCAATCTGTGATCTAATGATAATTTACATTTTGAGAGAGATAGAACATTCCGATGTCAAACACTGACCGATTCGCAATTCTGCGTCGTGGCATTGGGGCAACTTTGCGGGTGTTATTAGTTGCAGTGGCAACCGCAGGGCTGTTCCTAGCCGGGGATTTGGTATTACCCCAAAGTGCTGCGGCTTATCCTTTCTGGGCTCAGGAAACTGCCCCAGAAACTCCTAGAGAAGCTACAGGCCGTATTGTTTGTGCTAACTGCCACTTGGCTGCTAAACCTACAGAAGTAGAGGTTCCCCAGTCTGTCTTACCTGATACTGTGTTTAAGGCTGTGGTGAAAATCCCCTATGATACTAATTTACAGCAGGTGTTGGGTGATGGTAGCAAAGGCGCTCTGAATGTGGGAGCGGTGTTGATGCTTCCAGAAGGCTTTAAAATTGCTCCCGCCGATCGCATTCCTGAAGAGATGGCCGAAGAAGTCGGTGGTCTTTACTTCCAACCCTACAGTGCTGATCAAGAAAATGTGGTGATTGTTGGTCCAATTCCTGGCGATCAATACCAAGAAATTGTCTTCCCGGTTCTGTCTCCAGACCCAGCTACTGATAAGTCTATCCACTTTGGTAAATATGCCATCTACGCTGGCGGAAACCGGGGTCGCGGTCAACTGTACCCGGCCGGTAATGCCAGCAATAACACGGTTTATAAAGCCTCTGTGGGTGGAACTATCACCGAAATTACTCAGGAAGAGTATGTTGGCTACCAGGTCACTATCACTACTGCTGAGGGCGATTCTGTGGTGGAAACTGTGCCTCCTGGTCCTGAGTTGATTGTTTCTGAGGGTCAACCTGTGGCGGCTGGTGATTCATTAACCAATAATCCTAATGTGGGTGGCTTTGGTCAAGATGATACTGAAATCGTACTCCAAAGTTCGACTCGGATTCAAGGTCTACTGGCATTTTTTGCCCTGGTGATGCTAACTCAGATTCTGTTAGTTCTCAAGAAAAAACAAGTGGAAAAAGTCCAAGCGGCTGAGATGAATTTCTAATTCTGGCTGTCCATTGGCTTCAACGTTGAAAGTCAGGGGGTAGGGTCTGATAATTAATAGTTGTTAATTGTGGATTCTGCCTCCGGCTTTCTCACTGGAAATTAAGCAAATTTATCAAGTTTTTACAAGTGGCGATCGCAACGGATACAATTAAAGCGGGAAAATTCGACTGGTTTTATCGGGAAATTAATCGGGAAGTTATCGATAAACCGCCTATATTATTTTTACATGGGTTAATTTCTCACGCGTTACAGTTGGACTGTAATTATGGAGGAAGTAGGCGAGAAAGGATACAAGTGCGATCGCACCCGACTGGCTGGGTTCTGGATATTCTGAGAAACCAGACAACAAGACAACCACGAGATTTTCCCTATACTCCAGATGCGTATATTCAATCCCCGCCAGAGTTTTTAAATGCTCTCCAATTAACTAAGTTTTATTGGGTGGTTCAAGGTTTCTTGGGTTCGGTGGGTTTACAGTATGCCCTGCGACACCCAGAACAAATTGAACGGCTGTTAATATTAAATACCCCCGTCTCAGGTGAGGGCAAAATTACCCTGGAAAATCAAACAGATGGCATTGCCTTTTATAGGGGATATGATGACTCAAGACCCGTTATTAGTCGATCGCACTCTGGAGGGGGGAAGCGGTTATGTGATTGAAGATAAGGAGCGAGATGTCTATCGCCGTCCGTTTCTCAAGTCCTCCTCTACGGGGCGGGCGCTCATGGCTTTTTCCCATTAAGAACCTACAATTGAATTGGTCTATGGAAGAAATTGTCTCAGGATTTTTTCCCAAAATGGTTGCATACCATAGAGATGATCTGGGGGACTGCTGACCCTTGGCTAGATCTGTCTATGGCGGAAAGTTTTGCCCTTGAAGAGGGGAGGGGCAGTATTGGTTAAACTAGATAAGGCTGGACATTATCCCCAAGACCATTGGCCCCAAGAAATCACCGAATCCCTACTGCTATTCCTGCGAAAAAAAGCACTCTGAACTCATAATGTGACGCTTCGACCCCATGGCGGATCTAGTTTTGGGGTTGGGGAATACAGCTAATCGTCACCTCGTCCGTAGATTTTCTATATACTACTGTCCAATATGACTGAAACATCCCCGAATCCGAAATTTACACCCCCAGTGGTCGAAAGTAATGTAGACCAACAAGCCTTGACGGGGCAACTTAGACGCAAAGAAGGCAGTTGGGTCGAGTGGGGTCAGGCCTGTGCTACTCTGCAAAAGTGCGGTAAAAATTCTGGCGAGATTTTTGAGGATACTGGTTTTGAACCTGTGCAACAAAATCAGGTAATTGTGGCTTCCCAGGTTTACCAGTCCATGGTTAAGGGGGAAACCTCCGAGAAGGTGCGATCGCATTTTTGGCAAAAAGGCAGCGATATCCTTTATGAACTTCGCATCCTCACCCAACCCCTGCGGGTGGCGGCGGCGGCGTTGATTCTGGAGTACAATTTAGATGCTGATGAGGCTAGAAATATCGCTAGAGCGCTGAAAGATTTTTCCCTGCTGCGGGGTATCGAGTCAGGATTTTCTACTGATGCGGGGGATATGGTGGCCTATTATTTCGCGAAATTGGCTCGCCAACAAAAGGATATTCAGGAGCGATCGCGCCTGATTGCTAAGGGTCTAAAATTTGTTAAATCTGCAGCGGCTAGAAGCGAGCTAGAACAGCTTTTAACTGATTTTACGGTTTCCTCTCTCAAAACTGCCCCTCGCCTGCCAGTTTATCGTTTAGAGGAATCTGAGGAACTTCCTTGTATTATGCCTGTGGTGGGGAGGTTACCCCTGAACAGGGAGGATTTGCAAGCTGTTCCTCTGTGTGAAGCGATCGAACCTTTTGGAATGATCAAATTTACGGGCTCAGGTGCGAGTCTGGCTTTACCAGGTTGGCAGGTAGTCCGAAATTCTGAGGACCCGGTGGTGATTTTATGCCCAAGCGATCAGCTTCCTACTCCTCTTCCTGGTTGTCAGGTTGAGGAAGTAGTTGCAGTCATTGATCGCGCCGCCAGGACATGGCAAGCAGACAGTTATTTTCTAGTGGAGGTTGAGGGTCAACTAGAATTGCAGTGGTTTGAGGAAAAACCAGAAGCGCCTCTGCTAGGCCGGGTAGTTCTGATTTTGCGTCCGAAACGGATTGTCGATGAAAATCAGATGACGGATATTTGGCAAGTTGAGGAGTAGGGCCCGTCAAACTCTTGCACCCAGAAATAGAGGCGATCGCGATCTAGCTATAGGATGTTAACGAGAACGACGCGATCGCATATTAGGGGGCAAAAAGTCAGCAGGTTCTTCCTCAATCCGATAAGGCCAGATATCAATAGGTTGAATTGAATAACGTTTCAACTCAGACCGACGATTAGATTGAGTCACCATCACCACTAAAGCGATCGCAAAAATACTACCACCCAAGACCACAGCCAGAATCACCCCCACCAGAAACCATAGCATAGCAGTTGGCAATCCATTGGAGCCAGAATTGCCTTGAGACAAGCGGTTTTGATCCAGAGTCAAATTACTAACCCGACGCTCCTGTTCTTGCAGTTGCATAGTCAGGCGTTCATTTTGCATTCGCTGCTGTTCAAGCTGAGTTGTAAGAGTTTCAATTTGAACCCGATGTCGCTCCAGTTGACTCGTTAGTTGGTCAATCTGAACCCGATGTCGTTCCAGTTGAGTAGTGATTTGTTGATTAGTCGTTTGTTGTCTTTCCCATTCTCGAAGTACATGAGACCCAGAACTTGAGGAATCAGAGGAACTAGGTGGGGGAGGTAAAGGAAAGGTGGGGATCGGAATCTGCCCATTGGGAAACGTCCCTAATGTTGACTCCGACACATTAGGCGGTGGCGGGAGAATTCCAGATGGGAAACTTGGGGGTGATGGTTCATCCTTTCCTAAAGACGATTGGTTACTCAAAAATAACCATGCGAATAGGAGTAGCATGGCTACCATTAAGGTAAACACACATCCCCATAAAAACCCCGTAGTCGGACTCATGCGTTTGGATTTCACACTTAGGCAGCTATAAGAGAATTCCAGGTTAAATCCTTTTCAACAGCCTAATGGCCTATCTAGGGTGATCAGTAGAAGAGAGACTTGCCATTGGACATCATGTACATCTCTGAATCTAACTGCTTACGAATCTAACCGAGTTGCATATTAACACGAAGCGTTTACCGTTGTCTTGGAATTGTATAGCACAAGACAGAAAAGTTAGGACGTATAATGGCAAGGATATCTACAGAAGACCCAAAAGGCCAGCCCCCTACAGTTACGACCTTAGACAAAAAGTTATTAATGCAATTGAACTAGACGGTATACCCAAAACCGAAGCCAGTCAAGTTTTCCATGTCAGCAGGAACACCATCAATCTCTGGCTGCAAAGAAAAGCACAGACCGGAGACTTCCTCCCTAAACCTAATCACCGACCTGGCAATAACCACAAAATTACCGACTGGCATAAATTCAAGGCTTTTGCCCAAGAGCATGGCGATCAAACCTCCGCTCCCATGGCTGAACTTTGGGATGAC
>NZ_PKGG01000271.1:0-5923 GCF_046480465.1 Arthrospira sp. PCC 8006 | reverse complement strand
GAATCGCACATTTTTGTTTTCACATTCTCCATGGCGATCAAGTCCAAACCTTAAAATTAATCGGTCGCTCTCCCGATGGCCAGGTTAATTTTGAGCAGAAAACCTATACTGTCAATCCTGAGCAATTCTCCGAAGATTTACTCGGTCTCTGTGAGGTTGACTTGGATGGGATTTTGACCTGTCAGGGGTTGCTTCACACGATGGAAAAACCTGATACTTATATTTTTGAATTACAAGTCATTTCCCGTCAATCTCTGGGGGAAGTCACCGACAGTCGCCCTGCTGATCCCATTGTCTGGGAACCTCCACCACCCCCACGGATAACCACTTTTGCTTCCCCGTCTTCTACTTATCGTAGTGGTGAACAGCAACAAATTGAGTTTCAGTGGGTGATTGATAATGCCGCCCAACTTCAACAGTTGGAGTTGCGGAGTTTATCCCCCGACGGATTGGTTAATTTCCCCAAGATCACATACCGCTTTGATGGACAAATTCCCCAAACCTTACAAGATAAATGCCAAGTTACCGGGGAACAATTGGTTTGCAATAATCTGGCTATTCCACTACCAGACCCAGGACGCTATAATTTTGAGTTGACAGCTATTCAGCGTTCCGAACTTCCCGAAACCGAGCCATCTCGACAAATTCATGCGATCGCTATTCAACCACCACTAGCCCCAGAAATTACTAATTTTCAAGCCGCACAATCTAACTATCAGGCTGGGAAAGATACTCCTATTCGTCTAAATTGGAGCCTCCAAAATCCTCAAGATTTGCTGGCTATTCGGATGGTTGGGCGCTCCCCCGAAAGAATAATTACAGTCCCCGAAATTATCTATCCTTTTAATGGTAGCATCCCCCAAGCACTTCAGAATAACTGCCAATTAACTGCTGAACAGCTTACCTGTATTAACGTCCCGACTTCCGCCCAACAACCTGGAGATTATATCTTTGAGTTAATACCTGTTCATCGGGGGAATTTGGCAGCCATGGCTACATCTATGGAAAGCGATCGCATTCGTATCCGACCACGCCCGGTTCCCCCTCCTCAAATCAATGGTTTTCAGATTAATGGGGAGGATGCTCCCTTAAAATACGTCGTTATTATAGACCCTCAAACTTCTCCATCACCTTTAAATTTATCATGGGAAGTTAGTGGTGCTGGTATCATACAAACCGAGTTACTCCCCGTTCCTGGCGTGGTTCCTAACCGTGGAAACTTGACCTATCCCATTGCACCTCAGTCAGGACAGGATACCCTGACTCTCAGAGCCACTAATACTGACGGTAAACAGGTTCAACGTTCCATTTTGATTGAAAGGGTGCTTCTTCCTCAACCAGAACCTGCACCTCCTCCCAGACCCGATTCAGATAGCCCATCAGACAGCCCATCAGATAGCCCACAAGATACACAATTCACACCCTTTTCTCCTGACATAGAATCCAATCCTTGGGCTCCGATTGATAACCCACCGCAATTTAATTAAATGTCCCGTCCTAATTATCCCTAAGTTCAATGAACAGTCAACAAATCTTTCAACAACAAGCTATTCCCGGAATTATTGGCGGATTAGGTCCTTTAGCACATATTGAATTTGAACGGCTATTACTGGCTTTTAATTCCAGTCGCGGTGCTTGTGGCGATCGCCAACACCCGATTTGGTTTTTAATTAATGCTACAGACCTTCCCGACCGCACCCAAAGTTTACTAGGAAATCAGCCAAGTTGTGCCCCTGGCTTAGTCAAATATGGTCAAATATTAGAAGTGGCTGGGGCAGATTTTTTGGTCATTACCTGTAACACTTCCCACGGATTTTATGATCTAGTCCAGTCTCAGTTAAATATTCCCTGGATTCATATTATGCAGGCGACAGTTAGATTTATTAAACTGCATTATCCTGAACTTAATCGCGTGGGGATTTTAGCCACTAATGGAACTTTACAAGCCCATCTATATCAGGATAGTTTAACGGCGGCGGGATTAACAGCGATCGCCCCGATTTTAAACTCCGAATTACAGCAAGATATCATGAATGCTATTTACCATCCAATTTGGGGGATTAAAGCCACAGGAGTTCAAATTTTGCCCCCCCCTATTAACATCTTAAAAACCGCTGTAAAGTGGCTGGAAAACCAAGGGGCAGATTTATTAATTGCTGGATGTACAGAGATTTCTGTAGTGTTAAAACTACTGGATACCAGCTCATTAATAGCAATAGACCCCTTGGAAATTCTGGCAAATTTGACATTAGATTTAGCATTTGGCTATGAGAATATCCCCGAAATATCAAGCCCCCTTAAATAGTTATCGATTATCCGATAGTAGTATCTTTAGAAAGCGCTAAGGTTGTGGTTGTCTCAGTTGGTAGGGGGTGAGTATCGGCGATCGCTGCTGTCGCTGCAATTCCGGTATGCACAATAGTTAAAGTTCGGAAAGGGTCAATAATAGGGTCGATCGCAATTAATAATACCAGTATAGCTTCTAGGGGTAATCCCAAAGGTTTTAAAATTATATCCAACAGGGTCAGCGTTAAAATTCCCGTCGCCCCCGCCGTTGCCATTCCTGCTAAAATAGAAGCGATAATGATAATTACAAAACTCGACAGGTTAAAGTCATAGTTATAGAGTTGCGCCACAAACACCGAAGTTGTCGCAAAATAAGCCACCGGACCAAATCGACACACCGTTATCGCTAGGGGAATGACTAAATTAACTGTCTGTTTATCAAAGTTTAAGTGTTCATCTAAAGCTGAAATAGCAGAAGGTAAACAGGTAAAACTACTGCGAGTAGCTAAAGCTAAAATTGTGGGTTCTTTTAAGACCATCAAAACCCGACCAAAGCCATAGCCAGACTTCTGCCAAATTACCAGGGTACTGATAATGTATATAATCAGAAAAGCTACAATGGCAATAATCACAAAATTTTGCATAGCTACCAAAATCCCAAAACCTGTAGTTGCCATTTGGGAAGCTAACAGGAAACACAAACCAAACGGTAAGAATAAAATCATCCAATCAATCAATTTTTTCGAGGTATTAAATATGGTTTCCAAAAGATTAAATACGTCCTCCTTGGCGGGTTCTTTGGAATATCCCATAGCGATACCAAACACAATGGAAAAAAATAGTATTTCCAGAGAATTACCCTGGCTGAGAGAGGCAAAAATATTCTCAGGTACTAAGCTAAACAAAAAAGATATTAACAGTGATTTTTCTGTAGTCTCCGGCATTGGACCAGTCAAAGATACCTCAAAATCTAACTCTGAAGTATTCACAACTACCCCCAAAGCTGCGAGGGTAGAATCTTCTAAATTACCCCCAGGATTAGTTAAAAATGCCACGGTTGCACCAATGATACTAACCCCTAATAAACTGAGGGAAAATACTATTAAAATCCGTTTGACATATTTATTGGCTTCATGGCTAGAAATTAGCTTACCTACACTCATTGTTATGGCTGAAAATAACAACGGTAAAACGCACATTTTTAGGAGGATTAAATATAGGTCTCCAAAGGGGGTTAACATTAGGGCAATATCTTGATGAACAATGCCAATATATACACCCAGAAGGATAGCCGGAACAATCGACCATGGATTTTTTAGGCTTTTAACTAACTGCTTAAAGACGCTGTAAAAATTCATATTTTATCAGTGGGTATTTTGGTTAATTTTGTGAGGTGAGTTGACGAGAATTAGATGGGGAAACCAACAAATCCGAATAATCTTCTAATAACTGACTAACTGTATATTTTTTGTCGTTCATTGTTAGATACAAATTCACAAACTGTAACAGGTGATTACTAGACCACGGTAAAGCGATCGCGATCGGATCTTGGGTATCTGTTAACGCGACAGTTTGAAAATTTAAAGCCACATTGGGGTAATTAATCAGAATCTTTTTAACTTCCAACTCATCCCGATATGCTGCTAGTATATCTCCCCTCATTGCACCTCTAATTAAATCCTCCCAATTGGAATATCTGATAATCGTAGCTTTGGGAAATTTTGCCATAGCAAATATCTCATAAGAAGAGGCATTAATTACACCTATCTTTCCCTGAAAATCTCTCAAAAAATCCACCAAATCTTTATTTCTTGTGGCTTGAGTTAATTGCAAGCGATTTAACAAAAGACCATGGCGCATGGTTAAATATGGATGAGAAAATGAAATAATTTTTGCCCTTTCTAAGGTTTGACTTAGTTTGGAAATCGCCATATCCGCATCACCTTTATAAACCCTATTCACCACTTCATTAAAGGTTTTTGCACTGCGATCGAACCTAACTTGTACTCCTAGACTTTTGGCAATTTTTCTCGCTATTTCAACATCTAATCCGATTAATTCACCGTCTACATTTTCCGCAAAAAAAGGCGGCGAATCTTCTTGATTTATCGCGACGATTAACTCTCCTCGATCTATGATTTTTTGCATATCTGGAGACATAGAGCTTGACGACTGATTTTTCTGGGCAATAACAGCAGCATTTCCTAGTAAATACTCCCAGGTTTCTTGATTAACTATGCCAGTGCTTTCTAAGCCGATATCAAGTTGAAAATTAGAAATAGCTTCTCGGGTTTGTTCCCCATAAATGCCATCGATCTCCCCTAGATAATACCCCTTTTGTTGTAAGCGATTTTGTAGCTCGATAATATCATAATCTCCCCAGGCTTCAGTCACCCCTAAATCGCCATTATTACTATCAGGCACAGTTTCCGCAATCCTTAATTGTGCCCGATTACCCAGAGATTCTGAAGATAAAAATATGGGTGCATCTTGAGTTTTTACTAAGGGGGTAAAAATTAAAATACTTCCCAAGCATATAGCCAATAAAATCAGAACGTTGTATTTCCAGTTAGAGAGTATTTTCATACAAATAATAATTGCTTTCCTGTCTTTTTCGCATCAATTGAGCTTGATAGTTTTTTATCCCCCCCCAAGTCTTCAAGACTAAATTTTGAGTATCCAGTTATTCAGTTAGTGTCCCCAGGTGTAGGATTATTGTACTTTACCATTATTATTACTCTGATCAGGATAAAGTGTAGCAGTTACTAACGGTTTTGGCATTTCAGTTGATACCCCAACCCAGACCCCGATCTACTTGGACTCTATCAATGATCATTATACATCATGCGATCGCCATTACCATCATTTCCAGCCAACCCACAGACCCTAGGTAATATAGCCAGTTGGCAGAAATTAGGTTTTTAGGTAATAATGAAAGTATCGCCGATATTATCAAGTAGTTTCGCACTCATTAACAAATCATGTCTAATCAAAAACGAGAACCTGGAGGCTGTGGATGTGCCAGTATTCCCTTTTCAGTAATTCTGCTGTTTTTAGGTGGAGGTTATTGGCTATTTACACAGCGAGATAACTTAGACATTGGTCGGTTTCTTAATCATGAAATTATCGCTGACATTCCATTTATAAATACTTGGGAATTTCCTACTAATCAATCGCCGCCAACTTTACCCGACATTTCAGACCCTCCGAAAACTACCCAACCACAACCACAACCACAACCACAACCACAACCGGAAACACCACCACAATCACCAACAATACAGCCACCTTCTCCCCTACCATCATTGCCACTCAATACCTGGGAAGGTAAACCCATTAGAGGGATTTATTTAAGTCGTTATAAAGCCACAAATAACGCCAGTGAAGAAACCATTAGGGCTAGGGTTCGTTACTATCGCGATCGCGGTATTAATACCATTATTCATGGGGTATGGGGTAACGCTTGTACCATGTATGAAAGCCAAGTTATGCAGGCAAAATTTGGTTATAATAGCTGTCAAAATCTGTTTCAAGAAGAATGGATTGATTGGTTAATTGATGAAGCCCATAAACACGGCATGGAAGTTCATGCTTACTTTGAAAAAGGCATTAAAATAGACGAAAATAGTCACGCCTT
>NZ_PKGG01000332.1:0-3800 GCF_046480465.1 Arthrospira sp. PCC 8006 | reverse complement strand
CCGCAGCGCCTCTGGCGACCCCAAAAACGGGCTAACTAAGAATCGTACCAACTCCCCATAATTAGGATTGACTGACAGGTTCTGCGGTGCTGGGTTCAGCGATGACTCCGGACTTGAGTTGTTCAAATACATTGGCTTTTTGCAGAATGTTACGCACAGTTCTAGTAGGTTGAGCCCCTTGTTTCAGCCGTCGAATAATAGCCGGGGTATCCAATCTAGTTTCATCCGTTCTGGGGTTATAAAAACCCAACTCTTCCAGGGGACGACCTTCACGACGCGACAGACTATCTATCGCCACAATCCGATAACTAGCTTCTCGTTTCTTACCGTAACGTTTTAATCTCAGTTTGATCATTTGGATCTAATCAACTCTCCTTATCAATTTTAAGCTATTGTAGCAGTCTAGGACAGACTGACCACCAAATCCGCCTCTGAATCGGGGAAGAATGGGGGAACTTACTATTATAGCATTCCCAGAACCCAGCAAAAGTAAACTCCCACAGTCACAGTTGACCAAAACCCTTTTTCTTTTTGGCTTTCTTCTTCTTCTTACCGCCAGCCATACCCGGCATTCCCATACCCGGCATTCCCATACCCGGCATTCCCATACCGGGAAACTGACCCCTACCCATTTGTTGCATTAAACTCCGCATCCGCTGAAAATCGCTCACCAAACGCATCACATCCTTCTCAGCATATCCAGCCCCTTTAGCCACCCGCTTACGTCTTGACGGCGAATTGGACAGCAACTCAGGATTCTTACGCTCCTCAATAGTCATAGAATTAATCATAGCTTCCGAGCGTTTCAGTTGGCTTTCCCCCGCGTCCAACTGCTCCTGAGAAATTTTATTCATCCCCGGAATCAGTTTAACCAACCCCCCCAMAGACCCCATATTTTTCATCAACCGGGTCTGCTTGAGAAAATCCGTGAAGTCAAACTTAGCCTCTAAAATCTTCTCCTGCATCTTCTCAGCATCGGCGATATCAAACTCTTCCTCAGCCTTTTCCACCAATGTGAGGATGTCACCCATCCCTAAAATTCTCGATGCCATACGTTCCGGGTAAAAAGGTTGTAGAGCTTCCACCTTTTCCCCCACCCCGACAAACTTAATCGGAGCCCCAGAAACACGCCGAATTGACAGAGCCGCGCCGCCGCGACTATCCCCGTCCATTTTAGTGAGGATAGCACCAGTAATGCCAATTCGGTCATTAAAGGTCTGAGTCAGGGTAGCCGCTTCCTGACCCGTCATGGCATCAACTACTAACAAGGTCTCGTGAGGTTGAACCGTCTCCTTTATTTGAGCCAGTTCCGCCATCATATTCTGGTCAATTTGTAACCGACCAGCCGTATCAATGATAATTGTATCAATACCCTGGGCTTTGCCGTACTCAATACCCTGGCGAGCAATTTCTACCGGGTCGGCATCTTTCCCTAACTCGAATACGGGAACATTTATCTGTTTCCCCAGAGTCATTAACTGGTCAATAGCTGCTGGTCGGTAAACGTCCGTAGCTACTAACAGGCTGCTGCGATTCTCTTTTTGTAGGTGCAAGGCTAACTTAGCCGAAGCTGTGGTTTTACCAGTTCCCTGCAAACCCGCCATTAACACGATGGTTGGTGGTTGTTGGGCTTCAGCCAGGGGAACATTGCTTTCCCCCATGACTTTGACTAACTCATCGTGAACAATTTTGATAAACTGTTGACCGGGTTTCACGCCGGATACTACTTGCGAACCCTGGGCTTGAACGCCAACCTCTTTGATAAAATCTTTAACTACCATCAGGTTAACGTCCGCTTCCAATAGGGCGCGACGAACTTCTTTCAGAGCTTCCTGGATATTGGATTCTGTAATTTTGTCCTGACCCCGGAGTTTTTTCCAGGCGGACTCTAAACGTTCAGAAAGGGCATCGAACATAAATAATAATGCTTTAGTGAAAGGTTCTGGCTGCTATAATTTTGGCCATGGGGCGATCGCATTTTACCACAGCAACCTAACGAAAAATGTCTCCCTCCCCGAACGCCAGCAATTCTCATTATGGAAATTCAACTGCTATCGGGCGGGATGTCTAACTCGAGACCTTCAAGCATAAAGGTCAGAAGGTGCTCCCAACTGTCGAAGTACAGGTAACGGGTCAACGCCCGCAAATCATCAAAAAAGGTTTGGCGGGTGGGCAAGTGCGCTCGTAGTAACTGGTACTTGTCATCGAGCAACTCCAGCAGGGTATGGAAGAGCAGCGAGAGGATGTTGAGGGTCGCCAGCAAGGAGGAAAGATGCTGCTGGCCATGGCCGAAATTGTGTTCTAGATGGTAGCCCTTGGTCTTGAGGGTATTGTTGTTCTCATTCTCAACTTTCCAGCGAGTCCGCCCGGCTAGAACCACGTCTGCTACATTGTCATCGCTAAGAGAATAACTGGTGGCAAAGGAGTTCTGATAGGTCACCTTGCCATCAGCCGTAGTAACGGTGAGTTCACACCAGTTGACTAGCAGGGCATCATCGCTATCTCTCAGAGGCACTCCGTTGAGATAGCGGTAGGTATAGGTTTTCTCAACTTTACCCGTCCACTTCTGGGTCGTGATGGTTGGGAGTTCGATGCCCTCTAGGTGTTCATAGAGGGTACTGTGAGACTCGGGGCGACAGACCAGGATGAAGTTAAGTTGCTGCTCGATAAACTGCAGGCACAACGGTTGGTGGCAATAGAGGTCATCCCCTAAAACCGTAACGTTTAAAGCCCTTAAGCGTTGCCCTTGCCGCGATAGCCAGCGTTTGGCAGCTGCATTCTCACAATCTTGCTTGTCATGACCATCTTGGGGCACGACAAATTCAGGAGCCAAGGGAATCACACGAGTCTGTCCTGGAGCCACGATGACTGGGGTGACGACGCTATGGAAGTAATGGGTTTCTCCTGACTTTAGGGTGCGCCTTGAGCAGTGGGGGCAGTGAATTTTGCGGGAACTGAAGTATTCTGTGCCATCCAACGCTACTAATAGACTGCCGGCTAGGGAACGGAAGCCTTCCAATTGCCCCTGGGCTTCCAACACTTGTAAAACTTCCTCAAACACCGGAAACAGGTGGTCTGGGGACACTGGATCTAATAAATCCCGGATCTGGTTGTCGCAGGGAATCCGATGAACTCCAAACAAACTTTGGGCATTGCTCTTGCCTTTGCTGCCCTCCATCAGACGTTGATAAGCCAGAAACGACGGCGTTTGAGTGAAAAAAACACTCAACGCGCTTAAGGCGGCATCCTCCATTCCATAGCGACGATTTTTACCCGTTCGCTTGTCTGGTAGCGACGACAAGCACTGGCGGACAGACCCCACTACGGTGTCAAACCAACCTGGCTTTTTCAACAGCTCTGGCCCTCCTGGGTTTTTCAGATGCCATTACTATACAGGGATACTGGGGACTTGAACAGTTTTTCGCCAAAATGAGAATTGCTGGGTTAAACTATTATGACTTGACAAGCTGAAAATTCATGATAGTCTAGTAATACTGAGAACGTACCAATCTGGTTGTTTTTGTAGTAGCTATATTTGTGGGGTATTGGGTGGTGAGTTATTTTACTAAGGGAAACCAACTGCTAAGGAGTAATCAGCTTGAGGAGGCTGTGGCTGCTTACCAAAAGGCGATCGCACATGATCCTAGTTTTCATTGGTATCACTACAAGCTGGGGGAGGCTTTAGAACAGTTGGGGCGTTTACAAGAGGCTAAGGCAGCTTTTCAGAAAGGATTTGATATCAAGCCGGATCTAAATTTTGGGTGTTTCAAGGTTGGCGAATTGTTACCAAAAACCTCAGA
>NZ_PKGG01000323.1:0-4284 GCF_046480465.1 Arthrospira sp. PCC 8006 | reverse complement strand
TACTTCACGCCTTCCGTTCCCCGCTTCAATCCTGGGGTTATGATTCCCAAAACTGGGGGTGGCTATCGCCATTACCCTCATCTCCATTCCATTTATTCCTGTTCGGTTTCCCGATTTCTTTCCGGTTCGGTTTTCCGTCCCTTCAATTATTAAGAAATGTAAATAATTATTACGGAGTGTGTTGACCTTGGGTTCCCTGCCTTATTTGTATATTTCTATACAAATGTTGGGACATATAAACAGTTATGGGGATGGTCAGGAGTGCGCTCCTTATATTCAACCAAGGGGTTGAAATACCCATCAGGCAGTTATTTCGGGTATTGCAACCCTATTTCATGCCTGAACGTCTCGCACTTTTACCTTGATTATCTTGGGGGGCGGGTTTATTAAGCTGACTGTTGGGAAGCATGGCTGACTGTGGAACCCGCCCCTACAACCGCACTGCTAAGAGCCGGGCATAGTATGATTTCACCAATAGACGTTGCCACCTTCTTACCTTTGCGTCCTGTCCCGATTTAGCTGCTTGAAATATCCTCTTTTGGAGCTTAAAGACGTACCGCTGAACCTTAGCCCAGTTGATACTTCTCCATACAAACGCACGTCTTGGTAAGTTCTCGTTTTCCGAATCCTTTACCGTCTCTCGATTTCGTCATTTTGACTCCTACTAGACTCTATTTATTCATACAATCAAACCGTAACCTGTCAGCGTATCCCTACCATTACAGTCGGGCGTTGGCTTCTGGCCACATCTCACATCCTCTAGGACTTGCGGTTACACTTATCCCTACTGATATCTCGACCAGATAATCAGAGTCCAGGATGACTTAAAACGTTCCGTTTATACGGGCATTCCATCTTTAGATTTGTCCTATCCACCGGGGTACTTTTCAAGGTCTGTGTGGGTGTTCATCTCAAAACCCTACTTTTCCCCTTGCTCTTTTTGATCGCAGCGTATCAACCTATTTCGCTACTTACTCTTTACGGCGGTTCAAGCCAGACATTCGGTTTCCCTAATCATGGATGGTTGGCAGTGGTCTCGGTTCTGGTGTTGGGTTACACCTTGGAGCCTTCCGTTCCCCGCTTCAATCTGACGGGTTGTGAGTCCTAAAACTGGGGGTGGCTATCGCCGTTATCCTCACCTTTTGTCGTAACTTTTCCGTTATGTTAAGAATTGTTACGTTTTGTTACAAAGTATGTTGACCTTGGAGTCCCTGCCTTTATTTGGTATCGTGTGATACAAATATTCGGGACATATAAACAGTTATGGGGATGTTCAGGAGTGAGTTCCTTATATTCAATTAAGGGGGTGAAGTCCCCACCAGGCGGTTATTTCGGGTGTCTCAACCCTATTTCATGCCTGAACGTCTCGCACGTATTACCAGAGCATACCACAAAGGGAACACAGTTTCCGTGGCCGCGCTCAAGGCTGCCAGGAATGCCACCTCCAGAAAGCTGCCTGAGACTTTGTTTAAGGCTCTCTGGGATATGCGATAATCCTACTTTAAAGGTTTCCTTATAAAGGCCCCGCTGATTTGTTGGTCAAGCGGGGCTTTTTACTGTTGAAAGTTTGAGTGTAGGATAGAAATTATCAGATCATACATACCCAGAACTAATGGCAAAGGTAGATTTGCGATCGCGCCTATTTTTATCCCACCTCCTGGTTATGCTGATTGGGGTCACATCCCTGGTGATCATCGGCAAAATTTCCTCTCCTCGGTTCTTTGTCCGTAGTTTGGAACAACTAGAAGGTCCTGGCTTTCGCTTACAATATGTAAGAACTCGCCTAGTAGAAGGCTTTGAAATTGCTTGGAATCGTAGCACTTTTTGGTCTGTTTTAGCCGGAACAACTGCTGCTGTCTGTTTAAGTTATTGGGTGACTAAACGCATTACTCAGCCTCTCACCGAGATGGAAGAAATTACCCATAAATTTGCCAAGGGTAATCTCTCAGAAAGGATGTCATCTAGTGAAATTCATGAATTAAATCAACTGGCGATGAGTTTTAATCAGATGGCTAGTAGTCTTCAAGATGTTGAACAAAAACGGCGGGAATTAATTAGTGACTTGACCCATGAATTGCGAACTCCGATCACTGTAGTTCGCGGATACTTAGAAGAAATGGCCGAAGGCAGAATTTCGCCATCACCAGATATTTATCAGCAGTTAACCAAGGAAACTAAACGCCTGGAAAGGCTGATAAATAACTTACAAGAACTCTCTAAGGTTGAATCTGGATATTTACCCATTAACCCCCAACCTTTAGCATTACGGCCTTTATTAGAGTCTTTAGTGCAGCGTTTTTCTGATCAACTTCTGGAAGAAGGACCGATGTTAGAATTAGATTTTTCTGAAGAATTACCCCTGGCTTTAGCTGATGTCGATCGCACTGAACAAATTTTAGTTAATTTATTAGGAAATGCCATCAGATACACCAAACATGGTCTAATTAAAATAGAAGTTTATACTCATGGTGGTTACTTGTTTGTGGATGTCAGCGATACCGGAATTGGTATTTCTGAGGCAGATTTACCCCATGTTTTTGAAAGATTTTGGCGTGCTGATAGATCGCGATCGCGCAATTATGGAGGTACCGGAATTGGTTTAGCTATTACCCGGCGTTTGGTGGAACTTCAAGGCGGCGAAATTTTCGTTAGTAGTCAGTTAGGCAAAGGTAGCACCTTCACATTTTCCTTACCAATACCCAGTTCCCAAATTATCTAATAACCAAAAAACCGCAGCCACCCCCACTCTAGTCCAATAGAACTAGAATAGGAGTTTTGTTCGCGGTTATATCGGGTTATGAAGCGCTTTAGAACATCCGCTTTTTACGGAAAGCTCGTCTCTGACGCTGATTAGCGATCGCCTTGCGCTTGCGTTTTTCTGGAGGGGTTTCAAAGTGACGTTTTTTGCGAACATCAGCCAGGATGCCAGCTTTAGACACTTCTCGCTTAAATCTACGCAGTGCGGATTCTAATTGTTCGTTTTCACCCAGAATAACTTGGGTCATGTTTTATCCTTCACCTCTCTAAAAAATAATAACTTTACTTGAGGTCTTCCCGTCTCCTCCTATATGAAAGATACTTGAGAAGACATGAACGCGACCACGAGCGATTGCTACGCAATAGAACCGTAGTTTCCCAATCCTGCTACCAGACTGGAAAGCGGCGTTCTCGCCAACTGCCAGGAAGTTTCACCTTAGCAGTTGCCCAGGCCATTTCTGGCTGTAGGCTGAAGCTCAATAAACAACACTGTCCTCTGAAAAATCCGATTGGTGCTATTCGGAATAAGTGAACCCGTCGCACACAACCTAGATTTAAGGAAGCGCCTTGTTTTAGGCCATTCGCCATTATAGCCCAACTCAACCCAATTCGTCTATCCCAGTGACCGAATAATTACCAAACCGAGCTATCGAGCCACTCTAGACAGAACCCCCATAGCGATGGTTGACAGCAACAACACCCAGATTATCAATCCAGGGATAAACCCCAGAACCCCTAACCCCCTAAGAACCCAAACCAGCAAAGTTAACCCAATCAAGATCCCAAATAACACAGAAAAGAAACGCTGCTCGATTCTTTGATATGGAGCCACAAACACCCCTCCATTCAACTTTAACCAGGAACCCATCTCCCCACAGCACAAACCGTGAGGAGTACTCTCACCTAATCTTAGATCGCGAAAGTGATGAAATCATCCTCAGTTAAAGCTGCCGCTTGTACCCCTTCCCAAATCACCAACTCTTCCGTATCTAGGGTAATCACCGCCGACGAGACATTTTGAGTAATACTCAATTGCTCAAAGCGCAAACCACCACCGAGAACAATCAGGTCTTCCCCAGAGACAAAATCAGCAATAGTATCCGTGGCGTCATTAGCAAAAATCACAAAGCGATCGCGTCCTGGGCCACCAATCAGAGAATCATTACCCTCATCTCCAAACAACACATCATCACCATCACCACCGAAAATAGTGTCATTACCCGCACCACCGTACAAAGTATCATCACCGTGCGAAACGTTTGGGAGACCAAATAAGGCTGCAATGCCCGAAATAACCTCCCAGTGGGATTTATACCCCTTGGTAGAATATAAGGAATAGTGCGAGACGTTTAGGAATCAAATAAGGCTGCAATGCCTGAAATAACTTCCTAGTGGGACTTTCACCCCTTGGTGAAATATAAGGAACTCGTACCCTGACCATCCCACAACTGTTTATATGTCCCAAAGTTTGGTATAGAAATATACAAAACAAGGCAGGGAACTCAAGGTCAAAACGCAAAATCGGAA
>NZ_PKGG01000129.1:0-14907 GCF_046480465.1 Arthrospira sp. PCC 8006 | reverse complement strand
CCTTTNTAGTGGAGGTTAATGGTAAACGATTTACAGCGTGCAAAAAACTCTCAATCAATGGTTTTACCTACTGGAACCTCAAAGGGTGGGATGGTAGCGTCAATCATCACATTTACATAGGAAAAGCTGACCAAGTTACTGTAGATAAGCTAACAGAAGCAGCGTTAGCTATGATTGCTAAGTGCAGAACAGCCTAACAGATAACAGCTACCCCAATAACTTAAATGACCCCCTATGGTTTCTGACTGTAGGGGGTGCTTGCATATTTTTTGATTAATAGTCTATTGCAACAGTCTGGGATTGCAACAGTCTATTGCAACAGTCTATTGGAAGTTTATATGAACCCACCCCTAATTTACCCACAATAAACACCCTAAACCAAAACCTTAACCCGTCTATTAGGGGTACTGAGTTCTGAACATGATGATTACCCCTATAAATTGGAGACTTGCTGAGGATTATGTGGGTATCGGTTTCGATGGTAAAGCAATTCCCTAGGATTATGTAGGTATCAGCGAGAGATGACGAAACAAGTTACCAGTTGAAAAGTTGTTTGGGGGTATCGCTTCAGTATGTCATAGCCAGGTTAGTCGTGATTATGCGATCGCATTTTGTTGGTAGTGAGTAGGCTCCTCAAGATTTCACTAATAATCTGACTCCCATAGATAACCGGATAGGCAGCCTGATATCTTTGTACATTGATAGGGGTATCGTTGTACATTGATAACCTAGTGGGTTCCCCCTATAGCTACCTACRGCTATCATGTTGACTTTGAGCCATAGATAAATCCCACTGCGATCGCACTCATACATTTCTATGGTTAGCACTGGTAGCTTTAGGCAATACCCTGCAAAATCGAACCCATACCCTCCCCCTAACCGAAACAAGCACTATTGGGGAAACGACCGACGTGATAGCAGTCAATGGTGAGGAACGAACCGATAGGCTTGCCATTGACGGGTATCACAAGGGAGTTACCCTGTCTGTGTTTGGTTAGGGGGAGATATAGGTATTTGACAGTTCCCCTAGGTTATGCTTGTTGACTGAGTAATCAACCGTTGACAGAATTATTTTCCTGTGCTAGGACTAGGTTATGAGTAATATTTGAGTAACTAGGCATAGTTATCGGGTTGAGTAATAACCCGCTATCGCTGTCAGGATAAGGGTTTAAGTTAAATGGTTCTGGGTGGTTGACAACCACCCAGAGTTAATGCTAAGATATTGACATATCGCTACATAATCGAGTATTTGCCGTTATAAAAAAAATGGTTATATCTCAATTATACTAAATGATAGCATAACTAAAAGCAAAAAGCAACCCCGCCAACTGAGTGCAAAAGAAATTGGGGCGGCGGGGGAAAATTTTTAGGGTTTGCTCAGGGAAGTTGTTCTTGATGTCTCCATAGAGTGATACCCTAAGAAATGGCAATATTAAATTCTTCTAAAGCTTGCCGAAACATCGGATTAGCGAAATAAGGAAATAGGCGAAAGCATGGTCAGCACCGCAGAAAAAACAAAAATCGGCTACATTACCCAAGTAATTGGTCCAGTTGTAGATATTAAGTTCCCTGATGGCAAACTGCCGGAAATCTACAACGCTCTGAAAATCTCTGGCAAAAACGAAGCCGGCCAAGAGATTTCCGTGGTCTGTGAAGTTCAACAACTTCTTGGTGATAACCAAGTGCGATCGGTTGCCATGAGTGGCACAGATGGCTTGGTTCGCGGTATGGAAGCCACAGACACTGGCAGATCAATTCAGGTTCCAGTAGGTTCTGGAACCCTAGGTCGGATCTTTAACGTTGTTGGTGAACCTATTGATAACCTGGGTCCGGTTCCCAATGATGAAACTTCTTCTATCCACCGCCCGGCACCGGCTTTCGTAGATTTGGAGACTAGCCCATCAGTCTTTGAAACAGGAATTAAAGTGGTAGACCTGTTGGCTCCCTATCGTCGTGGAGGCAAAATCGGCCTGTTTGGGGGGGCTGGTGTTGGTAAAACTGTAATTATTATGGAGTTGATCAACAACATCGCTAAGGCTCACGGGGGTGTTTCCGTGTTTGGTGGTGTGGGAGAGCGTACCCGCGAAGGGAATGACCTCTACAACGAAATGATCGAGTCCGGGGTAATTAACAAAGAAGATCTGGGTCAGTCTAAGGTGGCTCTGGTTTATGGACAGATGAATGAACCCCCCGGAGCGCGGATGCGGGTGGCTCTGTCGGCTCTGACAATGGCTGAATACTTCCGTGATGTCAGTAAACAAGACGTTCTATTATTTATTGACAATATCTTCCGGTTTGTACAAGCGGGTTCGGAAGTGTCTGCACTCCTGGGACGGATGCCTTCTGCTGTGGGATATCAGCCCACCTTGGGCACGGAAATGGGTGAGCTGCAAGAACGGATTACTTCTACTAAAGAGGGCTCAATTACCTCTATCCAAGCGGTATATGTTCCGGCTGATGACTTGACCGACCCGGCACCGGCTACTACTTTCGCTCACTTGGACGCGACTACTGTATTGTCTCGTGCTTTGGCATCGAAGGGTATTTATCCGGCGGTTGACCCCCTCGATTCTAGTTCGACTATGTTACAGCCTAGTGTGGTCGGGGAAGAACACTACCAGACTGCTCGTGCTGTACAGTCTACTTTGCAGCGCTATAAAGAACTGCAAGATATTATCGCGATTCTGGGTCTTGATGAACTTTCCGAAGAAGACCGCCTAGTTGTGGCTCGGGCTCGGAAAATTGAACGGTTCCTATCTCAGCCTTTCTTTGTGGCTGAGGTGTTTACTGGTTCTCCGGGTCAGTATGTGCCCCTGGAAAAAACTATTAAGGGTTTCCAGATGATTCTCAATGGAGAACTAGACCACCTGCCAGAACAAGCCTTTTATCTGGTCGGTGATATCGATATGGCGATCGCTAAAGGCGAAAAAATGAAGGCTGAGAATAAATAACTCGGTCTGAATTAACCTGGAAAGGTGTAGTTAGAGAGTCAGAGTCAGAGGAGATAATCCGCCTGATTCTGATTCTTGAGTGCAAAAAAGGCGCTTCAATTGTGGATTTTACTATTAATAACTGAAAATGACATTAACTGTGCGTGTTATAGCCCCAGACCAAACGGTTTGGGATGATACGGCTCAAGAGGTGATTCTCCCAAGCACTACAGGTCAGCTTGGTATTCTTAGTGATCACGCTCCCCTACTAACGGCTTTAGATCCGGGAGTTATGAGGGTGAGAGCTAAAAATGAATGGATGAGTATTGCCCTAATGGAAGGGTTTGCTGAAGTTCAAAACAATGAAATAACTGTTCTGGTCAATGGTGCCGAAAAGGGTACAAATATTGATGTTGAGAAGGCTCGCGAAGCCTTTAATCAAGCTCAAGCAGCCCTAGAAACTGCTAACGCTGGTGCTAATGTGCAGGAACAACTGAAAGCGAAGCAAGGGTTGAAGCGTGCCAGAGCCCGTCTACAGGCGGCGGGTGACAAGGTGGTGGAATAACCAGTTTCTGGTGAAATCAACCACCAAGAAAGAAGAGACAAGGCGTGCTTATAGACAGGGCGTGCCTTGTCTGTGCGTTTTTTATGAAAAGGTTTAGTGATGGTTTTTCAGACTGTCAATTAAGTGAACTAGCCAACGATACAGGAGAGGATAGTTGCTAATTGATCAGCATTGTCGATAATTGCCGTTTGGCGGTAAATACAACCGGGGGGTTAGGGTTTGCCACCATATCAAATGCGATCGCAGCCTATACAGTATTAAATATATATCGCAAATAGCGAGGAAAGGTTAGTTGACAAGGAGTTTAACCGTCCCCTAGAGGTTCGGTAAATACCCCTTCATGAAAATGACTAACCGCCCACAGTATAGAGATAAGAATCGATCCTGAAGATCTTATTCAAATAAGAACCCCCGGACTAAATTAAAGTTTCCAGGTTTGACCTGTGGTCAGATACTTGGGTGAATCGATAACGCCTGAGTAAAGCCGATTTTGTAGTTATGATAGGAGAAAAGACACCAATATGGGAAAGGTAGTTGGAATTGACTTAGGAACCACAAACTCTTGTGTAGCGGTAATGGAAGGTGGTAAACCCACTGTAATCGCTAATGCTGAGGGTCTTCGCACCACCCCGTCAGTAGTTGCTTATGCTAAAAATGGCGATCAGCTAGTGGGACAAATCGCCAAGCGCCAAGCGGTAATGAACCCCGACAACACATTCTATTCAGTAAAACGGTTCATTGGCCGTAAGCAGGAAGAAGTTAGTAATGAGTCTACAGAAGTTTCTTACAAGGTTCTCAGAGACAGTAGCGGCAACGTTAAGCTAGACTGTCCGGCACGAGATAGACAATTTGCGCCAG
Source organism: Arthrospira sp. PCC 8006 (assembly GCF_046480465.1). NCBI lineage: Bacteria > Bacillati > Cyanobacteriota > Cyanophyceae > Oscillatoriales > Microcoleaceae > Arthrospira > Arthrospira sp. PCC 8006. The sequence goes on along the minus strand of NZ_PKGG01000129.1, from coordinate 10,554 downwards.
AGGAAATTTCCGCCCAGGTACTACGCAAACTGGTAGAAGATGCTAGTACCTATCTAGGGGAAACGGTAACGGAAGCTGTAATCACTGTTCCGGCTTACTTTAATGACTCTCAACGCCAAGCGACTAAGGATGCTGGTAAAATTGCTGGTATTGAAGTTAAGCGGATTATTAACGAGCCTACGGCTGCTTCCCTAGCCTATGGGATGGATAAAAAAAGCAATGAGACTATTTTAGTCTTTGACCTTGGGGGTGGTACTTTTGATGTTTCCATCCTAGAAGTGGGTGATGGGGTATTTGAGGTATTGGCTACCTCTGGTGATACTCACCTGGGTGGTGATGACTTCGACAAGAAAATAGTGGACTACCTCGCTGGGGAGTTCATGAAAGGAGAAGGCGTTGATCTGCGTAAGGATAAACAGGCGCTACAACGGCTAACAGAAGCGTCGGAAAAAGCGAAGCAGGAACTATCTAGCGTTACCCAAGCTGAAATTAACTTGCCGTTTATTACGGCGACTAGCGATGGTCCTAAACATTTGGATATGACCCTGACCCGCGCTAAGTTTGAGGAAATCTGCTCTGATTTAATTGACCGCTGTCGTATTCCTGTGGAAAATGCGATCCGGGATGCGAAACTGGATAAGTCTGCTATTAATGAAGTGGTAATGGTGGGCGGGTCTACTCGTATTCCGGCGGTTAAGGAGTTGGTTAAACGGGTTCTGGGTAAGGAACCTAACCAAACGGTGAACCCTGATGAAGTGGTGGCTGTGGGTGCGGCAATTCAAGCGGGTGTTCTGGCTGGTGAGGTTAAGGATATTCTGCTGCTAGATGTTACCCCTCTGTCTCTGGGTGTGGAAACTCTGGGCGGTGTGATGACTAAGATTATTCCCCGTAATACGACGATTCCTACTAAGAAGTCTGAGGTGTTCTCAACTGCAGTTGATGGTCAGACTAATGTGGAGATTCACGTTCTCCAAGGTGAACGGGAAATGTCCAATGATAACAAGAGTTTGGGAACTTTCCGCCTAGATGGGATTCCTCCGGCTCCCCGTGGTGTTCCTCAAATTGAGGTAACTTTTGATATTGATGCCAATGGTATCTTGAATGTTACCGCTAAGGATAAGGGTACTGGTAAGGAACAATCTATCAGCATTACTGGTGCTTCTACTTTACCTGATACGGAAGTTGAACGCATGGTTAAGGAAGCTGAAAAGAATGCAGCCACCGACCGTGAACGCCGCGAACGTATTGACCGTAAGAACCAGGCTGATACTTTGGCTTATCAGGCTGAAAAGCAAATTTCGGAACTGGGTGATAAGGTTCCGGCTGAGGATAAGTCTAAGATTGAGGCTATGATTAAGGACTTGCGGGATGCGATCGCTCAAGAAAATGATGATCAGATTAAAACTTTAACTACTGATCTGCAACAGGCGCTATATACTCTCAGCAGTAATCTATATCAGCAAGCTGGTGGCGCAGCGCCGGGTGCTGAAGGGCCTGGACCGGGTGCGGGTCCCAATGATGGTGACGGCGGCGGTTCTGATGATGTGATTGATGCGGACTTTACCGAGGCTAAATAAGTTAGTTAAGGTTGAGTATTGCAGATAATTAGACTCGGATTTACTGATAGAGGGTATTATATTAATATCCCTCTATTTTTTTGGGAATTTGTCGAGGAGGTTCTTTGAAAAAAGCGATCGCATTACGAGAACTCAGACAATTTAGTGATTTTTTAGATCGAGCTATTCGGATTCCGGGAACTTCCCAAGGTATTGGTTTAGATCCTCTCATCGGATTAATTCCCGGTGGTGGTGATTTATTGGGAGCGGTATTAGCTGGATATATTGTGTTTAGGTCTTTCCAATTAGGTCTACCTAAGAAATTATTGCTGATTATGACATACAATATTGTTATAGATACGGTGTTAGGAACTGTGCCTATATTTGGTGATTTCTTTGATGTCCTTTGGAAAGCTAATGTTAAAAATGTCGATATTTTAGAATCCTATTTAATGGATTCTGAAGAGGAAGATATAACCAATATTAACAACTATTCAGATGGGGATTTTAGGGGTAAGGGTTGCCTGATATTTACGGCGGTGTTATTCAGCATAATTATCCTAATTTTGGTATTAATAATTATCCTGGCTATAACAGGTTAAATAATGTGGAATTACCTAGATATATGGGCAGAAATTCTGGATAAAGCAGGATTATATATCAAAGGGCGATCGCTTTAATCATACTTAACCAAAATTTAACATATAGTAACTGCCAGAATAATTAGGGAGTTGGCTGTTCCCTGTGGTAAGGAAAGACCAGGTACAGCTTATCTATACTTTTCAGTGTTAAACTTCCTATAGTATGTATTAACTGTTACCCGATTCAGGTATTATCCAATCAATCACCTGTTTCCCTGACTCCCAGGATGAATTTTAGATTAGGGCAAAATCTAAAAAAACCGACAACTCCACATCTGTCAAAATTGACATGAGGGACCCTCAATACTTTTTTAACCGAGAACTTAGTTGGTTAGAATTTAACCGCCGGGTACTAGCGGAAGCATTAGATTCTCGCACGCCACTATTAGAGCGTCTAAAATTTATGGCAATATTTAGTTCCAATTTAGACGAATTTTTTATGGTGAGGGTAGCCGGGTTAAAACGACAAATGGAAGCCCATGTTAATAAACTTACCCCTGACGGTCGCACTCCCAGACAGCAGCTTACAGAGATTCACGAAAAGTTGCTACCCATGGTATCTGAGCAACATAATGTTTTCGATAAAACTATCAAAGCCGAACTCGCCCAACATAATATTCACCTACTAAACTACATCGACTTAAATCAGGAACAGCGTAACTATTTACACGAGTATTTCGAGTCACAAATTTTCCCAGTTCTCACTCCGTTAGCCATTGATAGAAGCCATCCTTTTCCCTACTTATCTAACCTCAGTCTTAATCTAGTGGTGGTGCTAAAAAATCCCGAAACTAACGAAGATTTATTAGCTAGAATTAAAGTCCCGAAACTATTACCTAGATTTATTGCACTTCCCAACCAATCCCATAAACCCGAAGAAGGCGAGAGTTATTTTTGGGCGGGAGTTCCGATTGAACAGCTAATTGCTCATAATTTGGAATCTCTATTTCTGGGAATGAATATTCTGGATTACTATCCTTTCCGAATTACCCGGGATGCGGATTTATCGGTTCAGGAGGATGAAGGGGATGATTTATTACTAGCAATTGAACAGGAGTTAAGGAAGCGGCGTTTAGGCGGTTCTGTGGTGAGATTAGAAGTAAATACCGCCATGCCCCAGTATATCAGAGATATGTTAATGGAGGAACTAGAAATAGCTCCAGAGGATATTTATAGCTTAGATGGACTGCTAGACCTGAAAGATTTGATGTCGTTTATATCCCTTCCTATACCGGAGTTAAAAGATGCTGATTGGACTCCGGCTCTACCCAAATGGTTAGCTGATAGTGATGAAACTACCTGTTCGAGTAATGGTGAACTGGAAAAGGATATTTTTGCGATTATTAGACAGGGTGATGTATTGGTGCATCATCCTTATCAATCTTTTTCAGCAACAGTACAGCAGTTTATTACCCAGGCGGCGGATGATCCGAATGTATTGGCGATTAAGATGACTTTGTACCGAACTTCTGGGGATTCGCCAATTATTAATGCTCTGATTGCGGCGGCGGAGAATGGTAAACAGGTGGCGGCTTTAGTGGAGTTAAAGGCGCGATTTGATGAGGAAAATAATATTCATTGGGCGCGGAAGTTAGAACAGCGGGGAGTTCATGTGGTTTATGGGGTGGTGGGGTTAAAAACCCATACCAAAATTGTGATGGTTGTGCGCCATGAAGAAGGTCATATCCGCCGTTATGTTCATATTGGTACGGGAAACTATAACCCCAAAACGGCGAAACTTTATACAGATTTGGGGTTGTTTAGTTGTCGGGAAGAGTTGGGAGAGGATTTAACGGATTTGTTTAATTTCTTGACGGGGTATTCTCGCCAACAGTCCTATCGGAAATTGCTGATTGCGCCTGTGAATATGCGCGATCGCTTTTTGGGTTTAATTCGCCGAGAAATTGACAACTGTAACGCCGGGAAGACAGGCCGAATTGTGGCGAAGATGAATTCTTTAGTAGACCCGGAAATAATTGCTACTCTTTATGAGGCTTCCATGGCGGGAGTAACGATTGATTTAATTGTGCGAGGGATTTGTTGTTTACGTCCGGGGGTGAAAGGAATTAGTGAAAATATCAATGTAATTAGTATTGTGGGGCGATTTCTGGAACACTCTCGGATTTTCTATTTCCACAATCATGGTGAGGAGGAGGTTTATATTGGTTCAGCAGATTGGATGCCGAGAAATTTGAACCGACGAGTAGAGGCGATCGCACCCGTGGAAGAACCGAAACTTGCCAAAGATTTACAGGAAATCCTAGGGATTATGCTATCAGATAATCGTCATGCTTGGGATTTACAGTCAGACGGGATTTATATTCAGCGTCAACCGGCTGATAAGGCTCCTCAACTAAGCGCCCAAACAATTTTTATGGAAACTGCGGAAACGGGGAAATAAAGTCCTATCAAAGGGCAAAAAAACCCCACCGTTTATAGGTGGGGTAAATTGTCGTAACTGTTAGGAAATCAATCTCCAATTCCCCCTGTTATCAAGGGAGAATTAAGGAGACTGAATTAGTCTAGGTCAGGCATAGCGAGAACTGGCTCAGTCTCGCGATCAATTCCTTTTTCAAAGCCAGCCACAGCAGCGCGGGCGCGACCTGCGTGCCACAAGTGACCAATCAGGAAGAAGAAAGCGAGAATAAAGTGAGAAGCAGCCAGCCAAGCACGGGGGTTAACGTAGTTGAACCCTTGAGCTTCGGTAATGATACCGCCTACGGAGTTGATAGAACCGTTAGGAGCATGGGTCATGTACTCAGCAGCGCGACGTACTTGCCAAGGCTGAATGTCATTTTTGAGTTTGTTCAGGTCAAGGCCGTTAGGTCCACGCAGAGGCTCAAGCCAGGGGCCTTTGAAGTCCCAGAAACGCATGGTTTCACCACCGAAGATGATTTCACCAGTGGGGGAGCGCATCAGGTATTTACCCAGACCAGTGGGGCCTTGGGCGGAACCGATGTTAGCACCGAGTTTTTGGTCACGAACTAGGAACACAAAGGACTGAGCTTGGGATGCTTCAGCGTTAGTGGGGCCATAGAATTCGCTGGGATAAGCGGTGTTGTTAAACCAGACGAAAGCGGAGGCAATGAAAGCCATCAGAGACAAAGCACCGAGGCTGTAGGATAGATAGGCTTCTCCAGACCAGATGAAGGCACGACGAGCCCAACCAAAGGGCTTAGTCAAGATGTGCCAAACACCACCAGCGATGCAGATCAGACCGATCCAGATATGACCGCCGATGATATCTTCCATGTTGTCTACACCAATCATCCAACCTTCACCACCGAAGGGAGCTTTCAGCAGGTAGCCAAAGATTACCAACGGGTTGAGGGTAGGATTGTTGATGATACGAACGTCACCACCACCAGGAGCCCAAGTATCGTAGACACCGCCAAGGAACATGGCTTTGAATACGAGTAAAAGGGCACCGCAGCCCAACAGAATCAGGTGATAACCGATGATGTTGGTCATTTGGTTTTTATCTTTCCAGTCGTATCCGAAGAAGGAGGAATATTCTTCCAGGACTTCAGGACCACGAACAGCGTGATAAATGCCACCTAAGCCGAGAACTGCAGAGGAGATCAAGTGTAGTACGCCGACGACGAAGTAGGGGAAAGTGTTAATCACTTCACCACCAGCGCCGACACCCCAACCTTGGGTAGCCAAGTGAGGCAACAGAATCAGACCTTGCTCGTACATGGGCTTTTCGGGAACGAAGTGGGACACTTCAAACAGGGTCATTGCCCCAGCCCAGAATACGATTAGTCCAGCATGGGCTACATGAGCGCCCAGCAGTTTTCCAGAAAGATTGATTAAACGAGCGTTACCAGACCACCAAGCGAACCCTGTGGATTCTTGGTCGCGACCGCCTAAGTAAGAATTGCTAGAGAGCGTTACCACGCGGTAATACCTCCTCAGGGAATACAAAGTTTTGATGAGGTTGATCGGCTGGAGCCATCCAAGCGCGAATACCCTCGTTGAGCAGAATGTTCTTAGTATAGAAGGTTTCAAACTCAGGATCTTCTGCTGCGCGCAGTTCTTGTGACACGAAGTCATAAGCCCGCAGGTTTACAGCTAGACCCACTACACCGATGGAACACATCCACAGGCCTGTTACGGGAACGAACAGCATGAAGAAGTGTAACCAACGTTTGTTTGAAAAAGCAATACCGAAAATTTGAGACCAAAAGCGGTTGGCTGTCACCATGGAATAGGTTTCTTCCGCTTGGGTGGGTTCAAAGGCTCGGAAGGTGTTAGAACCTTCTCCGTCTTCAAACAGGGTGTTTTCTACTGTAGCACCATGAATAGCACATAGTAGCGCACCACCGAGGATGCCAGCAACTCCCATCATGTGGAAGGGGTTGAGAGTCCAGTTATGGAATCCTTGGAAAAATAGGATAAACCGGAAGATGCCTGCTACCCCAAAGCTGGGAGCAAAGAACCACCCGGACTGACCCAAGGGGTACATTAAGAATACGCTCACGAACACGGCAATAGGGCCGGTGAAAGCGATCGCATTATAAGGACGAATGCCAACCAACCGGGCGATTTCTAACTGACGCAGGCAGAACCCAATCAGTGCGAAAGCTCCGTGCAGGGCAACAAAAGCCCATAAACCCCCTAATTGGCACCAGCGGGTAAAGTCCCACTGAGCTTCGGGACCCCACAGGAACAGTAGGGAGTGGCCCAAACTGTTGGCGGGGGTGCTGACGGCAGCGGTCAGGAAGTTGCAACCTTCTAGGTAGGAACTGGCGAGTCCGTGGGTGTACCAAGAGGTAACAAAGGTGGTTCCTGTCAACCATCCCCCAATCGACAGATAGGCGCAGGGGAAAAGCAGGATACCCGACCATCCCACAAATACGAACCGATCGCGCTTCAGCCAGTCATCGAGGACATCAAACCATCCTCTGGTGACTTGAGGGCGCTCGACTGCTATAGTCATTTGAGAACGTTCCTCGGGATTTTTTAAGGATCATGCTTTATTAAGCAAGTTAACATAAATATATATTACAGTTAACATTTTTGGCAAAGGTTTATGAGATTTTTATGAACACACAGACAGAAAAGGCCGCTATGGGCGATCGCATTCTTGAAAAGCAAATCTTAGGTTCGCGTCGCTTCAGTAACTACTTTTGGGCGACCACAATCACTGTTGGCGGGGTAGGTTTTCTGCTGGCTGGGCTTTCCAGCTATTTAGGCAAGAACCTGTTACCCTTTGCTGACCCCTCCCAATTAATTTTTCTACCCCAGGGGCTGGTCATGGGACTGTATGGCACTGCTGCCATATTATTAGCGACATACCTATGGCTAGTCGTTATCTGGGATCTTGGTGGCGGTTATAATAAATTTGACCAGGAAACTGGGGAAATCCAGATTTTTCGTTGGGGGTTTCCTGGCAAGAACCGCCGGGTTGAGTTCAACTGCAATCGCTCCCAAGTCCAATCTATTCGGGTAGATATCAAAGAAGGACTTAGCCCCCGTCGCGCCTTGTATCTAAAATTAAAGGATAGGCGGGAAATTCCTTTAACCAGGGTAGGCCAGCCTATGGCTTTATCTGACCTAGAAAATGATGGGGCCCAACTCGCTAAGTTTCTACAGGTTCCCCTGGAGGGACTTTAACATCAGCTAGATGAAAAATAGACTACTCACAATGATTAGAGGGTGGCTGTGGCTTTTGTCTCTGGTAGCGCTGGTTATGGTAACTGGCTGTAGCAGCCCATCAACTGGGGACTCCATGGATGCCCAAAATACCACTCCACCCGGCAGCCAAAGGGCTGCTTCGATTTCTGCAACTAATAATTCAAGCATAATGAGTAATTTATCAAGACTCGAAGGAAAGGCAACTATTGTCATGACGGTTAACGGATCGCCGATTACTATTGAAGTGGACGGCGAAGCCGCCCCAATTACGGCGGGAAATTTTGTAGATCTCGTTAATCGTGGGGTTTATGATGGGGTGTCTTTTCATCGTGTCGTGCGCGACCCACAACCTTTTGTGGTTCAGGGTGGCGACCCCCAAAGTAAGGATGAAACTGTTCCGACTTCTCGGTTAGGTACAGGGGGATTTATTGACCCGGAGACTTCCCAACAGCGCTATATCCCCTTGGAAATTAAACCGAGGAATGCGGATGAACCTATTTATGGCAAAACCTTTGATCAGGCTAAGATTAATGTGGCTCCCGTATTAAGCCATACCCGGGGGGCGGTAGCTATGGCTCGTTCAGCACTACCTGATTCTGCTTCTTCTCAGTTCTATTTTGCTCTGTCGGATTTGCCTTTCCTCGATGGCAATTATGCGGTTTTTGGCTATGTTGTCGATGGTATGGCGGTTGTAGACCAAATTGAACAGGGCGATCGCATTGAGTCGGCTCAGATTATTACGGGGTTAGAAAACCTCAAAAATTAGCAGATTGTTACGATTTGCAACAAGAAACTTAGTTTCTAGGTTGGTCAGTGGCTGTGGATGTTGTGGTGACAGGAATAGGTTTGCGTTCGGCTTTCGGCGCTCTCAACCAGACTTGGGAAGCCATCATGAAGGGTCAGACGGCGATCGCCTTGTCTCAACCTTTCCGGGAACTTCCCCCGTCGCCTCTAGCAATGTGGGGAAGCCAACCGGGCCACCTACAGCCACTAATTCAGCCGACAGTGGCTGATACTTTAGCAGATGCCGGGTTAGAATTTCCCTTAACTGATTGTGGGGTAGTAGTTGGGTCTTCTCGTGGCTACCAAGCCGATTTAGAAGGACTGGCTAGGGACACTACAGACGGTTGTCTGGGATTATTCCCTGGTTTTCTCCATGGTCAACTAGCCGCTACGATCGCCGGTATAATTGGCTCTGAGGGTCCGGTATTGAGTCCTATGGCGGCTTGTGCGACGGGACTGTGGGCGATCGCTCAAGGATTTGAGTTAATTAAAACCCAACAATGTCAGCGTGTGATCGTTGGGGCGATCGAGGCTCCCATTACTCCCCTAAGTTTAATCGGATTTGCCAAAATGGGTGCTTTAGCCTCTGAGTCTGCTTACCCATTTTCTCGGCGGCGAGATGGTTTAGCCTTGGGAGAAGGCGCGGCGCTTTTGGTATTGGAGTCAGCAGAACTTGCCCATAGTCGCCATGGTAAAATTTATGGCAGTATTTTAGGCTTTGGTGTCACCGTAGATGCCTGCTATCATAATAAGCCTGATGGTGAGGGAAAAAGTGCGATCGCTGCTATTCAAAGAAGCCTTAATCACAGCCATCTTCATCCTACTGATATTGATTATATTCACGCCCACGGAACTGCTACCATTTTAAATGATAAACACGAAGCCTTTATTATTAATCAACTATTCCCCGATGGTGTAGCGGTGAGTTCCACCAAAGGCGCAACAGGTCACACTTTGGGTGCTTCTGGTGCTTTGGGGGTCGCCTTTTGTTTAAAGGCATTAGAACAGCAACTTTTACCGCCTTGTGTAGGGTTACAGGATTTAGAATTTCCCCTAGATGTAGTCACCACTCCCCGGTCAACTGTCGTCAATAATGTGCTATGTTTAGGGTTTGGATTTGGGGGACAAAATGTGGCGATCGCTTTAGGTACTAATCCTTATAAAAACTAGATTTTATCACCTTTTTTAAAACCTTTTAATAACATTACCAAACTGACATATATACCACCTATATAGATAAAAAAGTAGAGACAAATTATGCTTTGCCTCTACTGTTAATAAGTAGGCTTATTATATTCAGCCTAATGATTGAAAGTCCGACTAGGGAATGGTAAAATTCTCATCCCACCTAGACCGAATCAGACATTAGATAAAGGTGAAGATATCATCATTTTCCAAACTGATATCAGTCAACCCTTGCAAGATTCCCACCAGTTCCCTGGGAGCTTCCGAGTTAGGAGGATTAACTTGGTAAATCGCCGTAGCATTAGCAAATCCCTGGGGTAAATTACCAATCTCGTAATTAGCAGGAGTTCCCGGCAGAATAATTAAGTCTTGATTCATCTGAAAATCAGCTACCACACTGTAGCCATCCCCAGGAACCAGGATAAACGTATCATTACCCTCTCCTCCCCGGAGAGTATCAATTCCTCGCATTCCTCCGTACAAGACATCATTACCGTTATCACCCCAGAGTTCATTATTACCCGCACCACCGATTAAAGTATCATTGCCCTGACCTCCGAAGAGAGTATCATTACCACCCTGTCCAAATAGGAGATCATCATCCTTATTTCCAAACAGCACATCATTACCATTGCCACCCACAAGCGTATCATTACCCTGACCCCCAAACAGAGTATTATTACCAGCAGTTCCCTGAAGGAAGTCATTACCCTGAAAACCTAGTAAAGTTTCATCCGAGGCACTACCCA
>NZ_PKGG01000310.1:0-4595 GCF_046480465.1 Arthrospira sp. PCC 8006 | reverse complement strand
ATCATCACAATTACTGATTTTGACTCCCTTCATCAAGGACAATCTAAAAAAGCGATCGCTAAACAGTGGCGAGATACCATCTATCAAGAATTGTACCATTCCATCTCAGAACGCCGCGCCTTTCAACAGTATTTCTGGAATCGCAAACTTCCCTTTACCCTCCTATTTTTGGGGATAATCATCCTGAGTAGCTGGATATTATGGCAAGTCCAGAAAATCATTGACCGAGAAAATCAACGCATCCAAAATTTATCTCAAACCGCCACAGATATTATTGAAGCTGACCCCAACTATGACCCTAAAATCATACCTAAATCCCGGTTTAAATTTGGATTTAATCAGATTTGGAGTCGTTTACCCAATCTTTCTCCTAATCAACAAAAGCAAGTTATTCAATTCCTCCGGCAGGTAACTCAGTGGGGACAAATTTTTATTTGGTTAGGAGGATTAGCTTATCTTTTATATTACTATCCAGCTACCCGCGCTATAGGTGTAGCCCTAGGGGGAGTTCCCTTATCTTTGTTGGTTTATTATCTGATTGTCATTGCCGCCATTAAAATCAGTCATTTGTCCATTGAATATTCTTTGCAAGAATGGGTTAATCAATCTCTCTTTAAATATCCCAATTCTCAGCAAAGATTTCTGTCACGACAAATCACATATACGGCAGCCCTCAAAGGTTTGGCATCATTTACCAGTTACTTCATTGGTGTTGTATTAACCTTAAATACTATTCTCAGTTCCGTTTTTAATATTCAGATCAATGAAATTTTAACCGGGGTGGGGGTGATTGGTTTTGCCTTGACTTACATCTTTCAAAGCACTATTAAAGATGTCTTAAATGGCTGTCTAATTTTGTGGACTGATCAATATGCTGTCGGTGATGTAATTGCTGTGGAAAATAAAAGTGGTTTGGTTGAGTATATCAATCTTTATATTACCCAAATTCGCAATCTTGATGGCAATTTAATCACCATTCCTAATGGCAGTATTTCCCTTGTGGAAAACATGACCAAAAATTGGTCGCGAGTTAATTTTACTATTGAGGTAGCCTATGATTCCGATATCCGCAAAGCCATGGAGGTTATGAAACGGGTCGGAGAAGAAATGCTACAGGAACCCTATTGGCGGAATTTGATTTTAGAATTACCCCAAGTTTTGGGAGTTGATGCCGTGAGTCATCGGGGAATGTTAGTCCGCATTTGGATTACTACTCAACCTGTGAAACAGTGGGAAGTCGGTCGAGAGTTTCGGTGTCGGGTCAAAGAAGCCTTCGACCGTGAAGGGATTAAAATTGGCATTCCTCAGCAAACTTTGTGGCATCAAGGCTATCATCATTTATTAGACCAAAATGGTAATCATGGCGGTGAGTTTTCCTCTTCTGTCAATTGACACCGACAATTTGACCGCCAATTATCCTGCTGAAGTAAGATGCAGGAGGCTAGATTAGAACTAACAGTTCCCAAACAGCCTGTTATTTCTATGGGGTAGGAAATGCTCGGCCTGGTAGCTGTAGCGTGAATCCGTTAAACTACTGATACTGACCTGGGGATGGGGTACTGAGAACCCCCTAGTAGAGGAAAATTGATAACTAATGAAGTGTACTTGAGATTATTGTGTTAACTGAACTGAAACCGAAAATTTCTGAATTAGAAAATCTGGCGCGTGCCATTAGCTACGAACATCAGCGGTGTCTAGGAAGTCCCCAGACGGCGTTAGTTCCGGCTTACCATGCGGGAGTTTTATTGCTACAAGCACAAACCCAATTAACCTCAACCGACTGGGAAGGTTGGCTAGAGTCGATTGATATTTCTGCCCAAAGTGCTGACACTTATATGCAGATTGCTCGCACTTGGCCAGGATTTCTGGGTGGGGAAATAGGGATAGAGGCTGCTGATATTGACGAATATTCACTACAGCCCAAACCTTTGGAATTAGAAGCCCAGAAGGAAGTAGAACCCCCCATAGAGGAGGTAGAACCCCCCATAGAGGAGGTCAAGGACTATGATACCCCTATTGATGTAGAATTTACCCCGGTTCCTCCAGGGGAGGAAATACCACCCAAGAGGGAACTGATTAGCTTTGTACTTGAGGGGGCTGTGGTTCCGAAGGCGCGTCCCCGGGTTACCAGTAATGGGACTTATTTACCTCCTCGATATCGGGAGTGGCGGAACCGGGCGGAAGTTGAATTATATCGCCAGATATCAGAACGCAATTTAACCAACAGATTTCCCATCAGACGGGCGGCGGTGACTATCCGTTTGTTTGGTAATCATCGGACTAATTCTGATATTGATAATTTGGCTGGGGCTTGTTTAGATGCTTTGACTTTGCAAGGGGCGGGGGTTTTGATGGATGACCGCTTGAGTTGTTTACCTCAACTGAGGGTAGAATTTATTCCAGATCTCCCTAAAACGGGGGTTTGGATAGACATTGAACCTCTCAGGGATTAACAGTTAATTAGCGGTCAATTACTAGATAAATTGTGACTAATTTAAGTTGAGTTTAATCACCATTTTGGGATGTTTGACGACATCCATATATAACTTTTCGATCTGGCTGATATTCTCATCTAGGGTGTATTTTTCTAGCACCCTATTTCTAGCTTTTTGTCCTAAAATAGTTGCCATTTCAGGATGGTCTCTAAACACAGGTAATATAGTTTGGAGTTGAGTGCTAACGCCTTGGGTTTTTAAGACGACACCCGCGCCATTTTCTAAGACTTCACCATCAGCCCCAGCATCGGTGGCTATGCAGGCGATACCACAGGCCATTGCTTCTAGTAGAGATAGAGATAGTCCTTCTACTAAGGAGGGTAAAATAAACACATCGGAGCCGCGTAAAATTTCGATACGTTTATCTTCATCGCCGATAAAACCTGCCCAGATAATGCCGTCTTCTAAGCCATAAAAGCCTTGTAAGGAAGAGGCTAAGGGTCCATCTCCTACTAATAATAAGCGGCATTTTTCACCCATGCTGGCTTTTTTCCAGCCTTTTAACATGGCTTCGATATTTTTTTCGGTGGCGATGCGTCCTTGATAAACGAAAATCCGATCGCTTTGAAGTTGAGATTTCAGGTGGGAGGGTCCGGGGGAATATTTTTGTACATCCACGCCATTAGGAATGATGGCGACTTGGGGCGAGGTAACTCCGAGTTTAACGAGTAAATCTTTCTGAATTTGAGAGAAGACAATTACCCGGTCATAATTAGCCAGGAAGGGAGCATAAATCTGGTACATCAGATGCTGAGTCCCAGAAGTGAGGTTGCGGAGTTTGCGATCGAAAGGGGGGTGAAAGGTGGCTACTAAGGGTAAATTTAATTCTTCGCAAATTTCTGGGAGGAGGAAATCAAGGGGAGACAGGGTTAGGGAGGCATGAACCAGATCAGGCTTTAATGCTTGCAGAGACCGCATCAGTACCTTACTAGATTTGAGGGTAGGTATGGTGTAGATCTGAGACTTATAGAGGCAGGGAAGTGGCACTTCTTTGGTCCTCTGAGTGTCACCGAAAGAATCGCTATTAAACTGGAAATCTTGGGCTTGAATTTTCCAGTGCCCATTTTCTAGCGACCATTGTTCTCGACGTTCGGGGTGGGTGGTTTCTTGGGCAAAATGGATAAAGCTAACCTGATATCCCCGGTCAAGCAGCATATTGGTTACTTCCCGGGAGTAAGTGACGTTACCGCAAAATGGTGATTTTTTTCCAAGCCAAGCAATGTGCATTCAGATATGTTTGTATAATGGTGGTGTTTGGGGATGACTTTATCACGGAGTTTTGACAGTTGGCATCTGTACTGGGTACAATTTGAGTTCAAAATTTACCGAGTCCTCCCCAAATCATGCCTGAAAATATGCCCCAGGCTGAACCAATGCCGGCAGAAACGATAATGGCTCCTAATAATAGGGGGGTGCTGTTGTCTGAGGGGTTGGTTTGCAGCAATTGAGGAAATAGGGTAGATGCGATCGCCCCTAAAAAAGCGCCAGTAATTACTCCCAGGAAATTACCCCAAACCATACCGACCCAGGCTCCCCGTCGTCCGGCTAATCGTATAGCAGTGGGGAGGGGTGGTGCGCCGCCAATGCTGCCAAAAGTGGCACCAGATAGAATCCCCCCCAAGGCACCGATTCCGGCCGCGACAATGGCCGTGACAAAGAGGCGGGAGATAATTTCTGGGGTGGAGTTACCAGGCTGGTCTATTTCCATGGCGACCACAGCGATCGCCCCTAAAACACTACCGATGGCTGTACCCAAAAATGCTCCCCATATAGCACCTAGAACCATACCATTTTTACCATGTACACGGCCTTTGGGAACCGATAGAGGGGGTTTAAATAGGTTCCAGATGGTACCCCACACCATACCCATAAACGCCCCCCACAGAATCGCCTGACCAATGAGGGCATCTTGTTCTAAAGCCCCAAAAATGACTCCAGCTATGGCGGCGGCGATGAAGGTTCCACATAGACCCCCAATGATTACCGGGATTTTGCTGGGTCCGGTAATGGGTTCGGGTATGAATAACCCGGCGGTGGCACCGAAAAAACAGCCCCAAATGCTACCGACGATCATGGCTCCCAGTATGCCGCTGGTGGGTC
>NZ_PKGG01000116.1:0-16280 GCF_046480465.1 Arthrospira sp. PCC 8006 | reverse complement strand
GCTAGTGGAGGCGGCTCAATGCCGTTTGCGCTAGCTACCACCTTATTCGCCAGACCTCAACAAGATAGAGAAATGTTGGTCGTGGTTGAAAGCCCGCATTCGCCATTGCACGTGAGCAGTTTGATTCTCTCGATGATGCCATGGATTCTGTTCTCAAGGCTGCGTCCTAACCGTATTGACTAGTGCTATATCACCCTGGTAGGGTGCGTCAGAGGGATAACATATCGGGTTAACGGCTAATTTGGTTCATCTGACGCACCACCCATATCGTGGTCAAGAAACCCAGTTTCTCAGGGAAAACGGTGGGGCGGGTTTATCAAAACCTGGGTGGGGAATTGATAATTGACGGCAAAACCCGCCCCTACAATGAATAATTAATAATTAWTAATTWWSMAMMCTGGWWAGSGCATCTAAGCGATCGCCTTTTAGAGAGGATAACCGCACGAAATCATTAACCCAGTCTAGGATAGTTTGAGTCGTGAATTGGAAAGAAGAATATTTGAGAGACCGTTGGAGATGTTCAACCGCTGCGGCTGTATCTCCGGTGGTGTAGGCGTGCCATGCTTGCCAGGTTTGCGACCGATAGCGAAGCCTGTGGCTGACGTTTTGTACCCCTTTTATCACCTCCTCACCCTGAGCAAATTCATCGCTTATGGGAGCTGATATGGCTTGCTGAAAGATGTTTATAGTTTCCCTAAGCATCCGTTCTTCCCGAAATAGTTGTTGGGCCCTCAGTTTGCTGGCTTGTCCCATAGCTTGTCGGAGTTGAGGATTAACGGCCCATTCTTCGAGAGTGTGGGCGAGTTCCCGCGCCGTGGCGGCTGGGTCAACATTGGGGTTAGGTAATAGCTTACCGGTTCCCCCTAAACCTTCAGGAATGCCACCGGCGGCGGAAGCGACAATAGGTAAACCCTTAGCCATAGCTTCCATAACGGCGAAGGAGGGGGCGGCTTCTGAATAGGAGGTTAACACAAAGATATCACAGGTATCTAGCCAGTCGGGAACATCCCAGCGTTGACCCAGGAAAATCACCTTTTCGGCTACCCCTAGCTGTTGTGCCATTTCCCTAAGTTCGGGTTCCACATCACGATCGCTACCTTTTCCGGTTCCCGCCCATACCAGATATAGTTTTGACCAAATCGGGGAATTTTTCAAGTGGGCGATCGCTTCTAGTTGATGACGGTGGCCTTTAATTGGGGCGAGTCTGGCTGAGGTAAAACACATTACTGCATTTTCGGGAATGCCAATTTCCTGGCGCAACCGTTTTCGCACTTCTGGGTTAGGGGGGTTAAAGTATTTTGGCGATCGGCCATAATAAACCACATTGCCTTTATTTTCAGGTAATTTAAAATCCTGATGGAGAATGTTTAAATGTTCCCGCGCCGCCACATTGACCACCCGCGCCAAACCATATTGATAGCGCACAGCTTCTCGATATGGGATATCATCACCCATGGAAAAATCGGCGTGTTCACTTATGGCTAAACCTAGGGCGATCGCATAGGGAATTTTTTGTTCAATAGCCACCTGTTTAGCCGCAAAATGGGAATAGGGCCAGCCATCACTAAAGATAATAAAATCCGGTTTCAGTTGAGAATACAATGTTTCGTAATCTTGGCAATTTCTCAACACTCTAGCCAAATCCGAACTGGTACTATAATCTAGCCAAAACTGTTGCACTCCGAAACTCCCTTCTTGTTCCACTAAAGGGCTAGTATGTTTCGGTCTAACTGCTGTGACTTGATAACCAATTTTCGCCAATTCACACATAATCAGATGATCATATTGTGCCAGTCCGCCAATACCAGGATCATCTGTATTAATTAAAATAATGTGTTGATTCATTAAAACCGATGTTGATAAATTTAACTGTGATTTTTGGCGGAATCTTGAACCCCCGATAAAGACTGTATAAATCTCCTGCCATTCGGGACTCTTAATTAGTTGCTCAATCAATAACTTTTCCCCATACTCTTGGGAGATATTCTGAAAGGCATTTGTCCAGTGTAGTAAAGTCTCCACCGAGGAAGCATCACTATATTCCAAGGACTTCTGTAAACATTCTACCATGAATTTAGGGTAGCGATCTCGATACATTCTCCATGCTAACCATATCCAGCGCTCATAGCGTTCTTTTCTTTCCAGTTTACGGATAGATATGGGTAATTCTGGGCGGCGGAAAAACTCATTCATTAAGGCTTCCGTATTGCGGATGACTTTTTCCCCTCCAGACATCAAATTACAATCATGTTGGCGGTAGCAGGCGTGCATTTTTTTCAGCCAAACGGTGCGACAACCCATTAAAGATAACCGCAGGACAAAATCTAGGTCTTCTGTGGGGGGATGACGATGATCAAATCCTCCCACCTTTTCCCACCATTCCCGCCGCATAATTAAGGCGCTAGGACGGACACATTTATATAAAACCCAGGTTTCTAAGTTCAAGACTGGTGCATTTTCCCAGGGTCTAACTTGGGCTAGGAATTGAGAATTTTGGTCAACCACAATCCAGCCACTTTGGATTAAATCAATGGAGGGATTTTCCTGGAAGTGGGTAACTTGTTCGGCGAGTTTTTCGGGCAAAAAAAAGTCATCACTATCTAAAAACGCGAGAAATTCTCCCCGCGCTAAACTACAGCCATAATTTCTGGCTTTGGCAGCTCCCTGGTTTGTTTGATAGTGATAGGAAATTACGTCTAAATAGGGTTCGAGAACCTGCCGGGTGTTGTCGGTGGAACCGTCATCAATTACGATAATTTCATAGTCTGTATAGGTTTGTTCTAGGGCGCTTCGGACACACAGTTCAATATAGCGATCGCAATTATAAGCGGGAATAATTACACTAACTTTAGGGGTAGTTTTGGGGAGGGTTTCATTGAGGAGTTGTTGCCATTCTGGTTGTTGTCTAAAGCTGTGGGTATCCATTAATTCACCGAAGCCACTATAGTAGCCGATGAAGCGCTTAACCCAGATCGAGAGGGTGATGGGGTGGCCGTAGGGAGTATAGGAAAGCGATCGCCTTAGAAATTCTGCCATTTTGGTCTGATGACCAGTATAATAAAATCGCCAAGCCATCCAGGTTAATGATTCATAACGGGTCTGCCTCTCTAGTTGGCGAATAGAGTCGTCCAGGTCTGGTTGTTGGAAAAAGTTTTCTAGGATGGCATTAAAAGCCTCTAACTGTTTGGTAGGATCAGAAACGGACATGGCGCGATCGTGTTGGCGGTAGCCCACGGTTATCTGTTTTAACCAGGTGGCTTTGCATCCCATTTTGGCTAGTCGCAGCACAAAGTCTACATCGTCCGCACCGTCAAACCGCGAGTTAAAGCCTCCCGCCTTTTCCCACCATTCTCGCCGGAACATCATCGCACTGGGTAAAATGGGAGTATCAGTCAACCAGGTTTCTAAGGTGAGAGTTGGGACCTTATACCAGGGTTCAATATTGGATTGGGGTGTACCGTCGGCACTAATGATTTGCCAACCACTGTTGACCAGTCCTACCCCAGGGTGAGAGTCGAAGCAGGCGACCTGGGCGGTCAATTTGTCCGGGAGGAAAATATCATCATGGTCTAATAGGGCGATTAATTCTCCCTTAGCGGCTGCTATACCGATATTTCTGGCTGCTGCGATGCCACCATTAGTTTGGGATATACTGTGAATACGTGACCCGTAGGATTGGAGAATTTCTGGGGTGCTGTCGGTAGAGCCGTCATCGACTACAATGATTTCATAGTCCTGATAACTCTGGCTGAAAATGCTGTTGATGGTTTCAGCAATGTAGCGATCGGCATTGTAAGCGGGAATGATGACACTGACTCTGGGTTGGCGAGTAGTTGCTGACATGATTGGTCCTTGGTCAAAAAAACAGAAGTTGATGGTCTCTAAGGGATTGGGGTATTGTTACACTCAGATTAACTTAATCTCAGTATCGCCAAAATTGAGGAAATAATAGCATGGGCAAAAGAACATACATTAAAGACAAAAAATTGCTCAATACTACCCTGAAAAAGGATATTAAGTGGACTCCTACTAAAATCATTCTTGCGGCTTTGGGATTTCTGATTCCTTATGGGGGTTTTGTATATTATAGTACATCAATTTCTCTGATTTTTACCGGGTTATTGATAGCAGGTCCTGTCATGGCTGGGGCTCTTTATGGTTTCATATATTTTGTGAACCGGGATCTATTCTAAGTACCTCATAATTTAGGTGTTTAGAGTCAATGGTGGTGGGTGAGAATGGCCTATACAACTAAGGCATAAAGTTGGTCGAGTTTGGTTGAGCAATTAGTTATTTTTGAAAATGAGTTGATGTCTGTACCTAACCCGGAAGCAGAGGCTTTAAGTTTACACGAAAAGGCAGAAAACTATTTAGCTAAGGGAAAGCTGGAGAAGGCGATCGCTTTTTACCAAAATGCGATCCAACTAAACCCTGATTTCTCCTGGTCTCACCATAAATTAGGGGATGCTTTCTCTCAACTGGAAAGGTGGGAGGATGCTAGGTCGGCTTACCAAAAGGCGATCGCTCTGAATTCGGACTTTTTTTGGTCTTATAATAACTTAGGAAATACTCTGATTAAACAGGGTCATTGGTCGGCAGCTATTCAAGTATATCAACAGGCAATTTCTATTGAGCCTCATTTTCCCTGGTGTTATTATAACTTGGGTAATGCTTACAGTTATATCGGTAAATGGGAAAAGTCTATTGATGCCTATTTAACAGCTTGTCAACTTGATGATAATTTACCAGACCTTGATGAAAAGTTGGGTAATGCTTTGGCGGGATACTGTCAGGGATATCTTGATAATGTCATCGAAAACTTAACTATTTTGCCATCCTTTCAGGATATCACAATTTATCAAAAGTTAGCCGATAATTTAGCCCGCAAAGATTATTGGTTAGGAGCAATTATATTATATCAAAAAGTTTTGGCTATTGACCCAGAAAATCCAGATATTTTACCAAAACTCAATCAGGCTTGGGAACGTCAACGGGAACTTGAACATCAGGTAAATATTCAAAATCAGATTGTTAAACAGCATCCTGATAGTTATGATGCCTATTACAGCTTAGGAAATGCTTTATTTCAGGTGGGAAAATGGCATCAGGCGATTGAGGCTTATTTACGGTCTATGGAATTAAAGCCGAATTTACCTCCTTGGTTATATAAGGATTTGTGGATATTGCTTAAAGCTGAAGGACGCTTAGGGGAGGTGGTGGATTTATATAAAAAAGCCGTTGTTAAAAATCCCAAATCCTATGAATTGTATATTAATTTAGGAGAAGTTTTCGCCCAACAGGGAAACCTAGAAGCAGCCATTAATTGTAACTGTCAAGCCACAAATATTAAGTTTAATCAGGAGTTAATTAACCCTGGAGTTCCGCCTAAATTTATGATTATTGGCACTCAAAAAGGTGGGACTACTTCCTTATATTATTATCTCGAAAAGCATCCACAAACTGCCTTATCTGTCATCAAAGAAATTGAGTTTTGGTCTCGGAAGTTTGACCGAGGCTTGGACTGGTATTTGAGCCATTTTTGTACTATGCCGAAAGCTAATCGGGTTATGACTGGGGAAGCCACACCTAGTTATTTGGACTGTCAGCCTGTAGCAGAACGTCTGTTTAATTTTTACCCTGATATAAGGTTAATTGTGCTGTTAAGAAATCCCATAGATAGGGCTATTTCTCATTACTATCATTGGGTTAATATTGGTTGGGAGTCGCGAGATTTATCAACAGCGATCGCCGCTGAAATTAACCGATTTAAACAGGGGAATAATCAGGTATGGGACTGTCCCCATAGTTATTTAGCGCGTGGTATATATGTTGAATTTTTAAAACATTGGTTATCTATCTTCCCGAAAGCAAATTTTCTCATTCTCAAAAGCGAGGATTTATATAATAGTCCAGCCGCCACTTTAACGAGAGTACAGAAGTTTTTGGGTTTAACAGATTATTCATTAAAAACATACCCAAAATACAACTCTCGATTTTATCCTGATGTGACTGAGCTATGGCGCTATAAGTTGGCGAAATTCTACGAACCTTACAATCAAGAATTAGAGGATTTTTTAGGGGTAAAATTTGGCTGGGATAGCGGTTAATAATTAGGTGATATAGCGGTTACCGGATTGGTGAGGTACTTTTCAAAACCCCCTTCGACAAGCTCAGGACAAGCCTCTCCCAAGAAGGGAGAGGGGTTTGGGGTGTAGACGCGCAGCGGCTTCTCTTTGAGTGGGCTGTACCTTATGGATATGAGAAACGCTATATTAAAGCTAAATAATTGTTAAAATTGGTACATAATTGGGTAGAGTCTACAGGTGGGTTAATAGTATGGATGGTGATTTTGAACCACAAGGGGAATTAGTTAGTCTTCATCAACAGGCGATCGCCTATTTAGAAGAAGGAAAATTTGATGAGGCGATCGCAAAATGTCAACAAGTGATTCAACAGCAGCCGGAATGGGTTATGGCTTATAAAACTTTGGGGTTGGCTTTACAAAAAAGTAACCGCCTAGAAGCTGCTGAAAATGCCTATAAAAAAGCTATCAACCTTGACCCTAATTTGGTGGCTGCTTATGGAAATCTTGGCAGTCTTTACGCCCAACAGGGAAGGTGGGAAGAAGCAGAAACTACCTTAAAGCAAGCCATCAGTATTGACCCTAATTTTCGGGGAGTATATCGCAATTTGGCGAGGGTTTTAACCCAGAGAGGACGACCAGAAGAAGCTCAAATTTACTGGAAACGGGGACTGCAATTAGATGGCATTTTAAAACAGCGAGGACAGGAGGAATTACAGATAGGAAATACCTTGGCTGAAGCCGGTAAATGGTCGGAGGCGGTGTCAGCATTTCAAAAGGCGATCGCTTACCATCCTCAGTTATTTTTAGCCCACCATAAATTGGGGTTAGGTCTGATGCAATTAAATCAGCCAGCAGAGGCGGTGTCGGCTTTTGAGAAGGCGATCGCTATCCAACCGGATTTTAGTTGGTCTCATCACCATTTAGGAGAGGCTTTTCAGGCGTTAAATCAACCAGCTTTGGCGGTGTCGGCTTTTCGGAAAGCGATCGCTATCAACCCAGATTTTTGTTGGTCTTATTATCAATTAGCCAAAGCTGCCACCCAACTCCAGCAGTGGGAAGATGTAGCAGATGCTTACCAAAAAGCCATTCAATTAAAGTCAGACTTTCTGGAGTTTTATTTAGGCTTATCTAAGGCATTGTTTGAGTTAGAGCGCTGGGAAGATTTGGTGAAATTATACCCCTCCATTTTATCACAACAGCCTGATTTTATCAAACACTATTATTCCCTGGCAGAAACTTTAATTGAGCAGGAATGTTGGGATGCTGCTTTAGTCATTTATGAGACCATCATTGAACACAACCCAAGTTTTTTAGAATCTCCCAATAATCGAGTTAATTGGGGTAAGATTTTAGTCAACCAAAATCGTTATGAACAGGCGATATCTCAGTATCAAATTCTGGTTAATCAAAATCCTGCTTCCGAATGGTTTTATGTATATTTAGCAGATGCTTATTATCAAAATCAAGACTGGTTAACAGCCTTAGCCAATTATCAAAAAGCCATATCTATAAATAGCAATCAGGACTGGTTTTATTGTGGGTTGGGGAATTGCTTACAAAAATTGGGTGATTTTGACGAAGCTATTGAGGCTTATAGAAATGCTATTAACATCAAAAATTGTACTTGGTATTATGAAGAAATTATTAATGTATTGATGTCTCAGAAAAAGTGGGAAGAGGCCCTAAAAGTCTGTTTTGAATCACTGAAAAATGACCCCAATCAGTATCAAGCATACACCCAAATTAAGCTCTATTTAAAACACTTAGGAAGACATGAAGATGCTCACAGATGCAATCATTTACAATTACCTCATGATCTGCTTTCTAAATTCTGTAATTTACCAAGTCCAGAAAAGTGGTTAATCAATAGTAGAAATTGTAGTCATGTTCAAACTATCGAGATATATCCATCTACTTCTGTGAATTTTAAACAGCCAACTACAGTTTCTAATAATCTTTTGGGTTTCACAAGTCATCGAACCCAGCAACCAGCCGGATCAGTGAAAATTTTTCCACAAGCTAGAGGCTTAAATACTGGTTGTTTACACACAATAATAACCGCCAATAATCAGGTTGTTAAAGATTTATCTTCCGACAACTCAGGAATTGCTTTAGGTGCTCATAATTTACCAGAGACCATACACTTAAAAGGAAATATTGCTTTTGTATCTGCTCATTATGGACACAACTACTTTCATTGGATGGTCGAGGTAATACCTAGGTTACATCTGGTTTTAGCCAGCGGACTCCCCATTGATAAAATTGTGGTTAATAAGTTTGGTCACAAATATGAGGATGAAACTTTAGCTATGTTTGACATTCCCGAACATCAAAAAATGTTTGGCTGTTTTCGTCACGTTCAAGCTGAGGTTTTGATAGTCCAATGTCGCACCTTGCCTACACCAAAATGGGCTTGTGATTTTGTCAAAAATTTAGTTTTAAAACATCCATTACTGGAAGAGGATAATCGATGCAATTACTCTAGTAAAATTTATATTAGTAGAGCTAATGCTTATTATCGCAAAGTTATCAATGAACAGGAGTTGATGGATATCCTGAAACCATTAGGTTTTCAAGTGGTCTATCTTGAAAATATGTCCGTGAAAGAACAAGCATTGTGTTTACATCATGCGGAAGTGGTAATTTCTCCTCATGGTGCTGGGTTAACTAACTTAGTTTTCTGTGAACCGGGAACTAAAGTAATTGAGTTATTTCCTCCCGGAGCCTCAGTTCCCTGTTACTGGACTATGAGCGAAATTTGTGAATTAGATTATTATTACTTAGTGGGCGAATTCAATCCAGAATTTCCCAAGGAAATAGATGATGAGATGGATAGAAATCAAAATTTTTATATAGATATCAACAGTTTATTAAAAACCATGGAAATTGCTGATATAATTTAATGAGTTGTTTGAGTGTAAAAATTGCGGATGAGTTTATCAATGAATGCCCAAAACTATGCTTTTATACACCATAACCAAGCCATTGATCATCTCAAAGAAGGCAAATTAGAGGAAGCGATCGCCTGCTGTAATTTAGCCTTAGAAATGCAGCCTGATTGGGCAGATACCTATAAAATATTGGGACTGGCTTACCAGAAACAAGGCGAGTTTGAGCCTGCCTTAATTGCCTATACAAAAGCATTAGAAATTAAACCAGATTTTGGTGAAGTTTACGGGAATTTGGGCAGTTTATATGCCGAACATAAATTATGGGAAGATGCTGTACAAGCCTATGATGTGGCTTTGCGTCTTAATCCTGATTTGGTGGGGTTATATCGTAACCTGGCTCAATTATTAATTATGTTTGGAAAATATGAAGATGCTATCAGTTATTGTCAGCAAGCGATCGCCAAACAACCTGACTCATTTAAAGCCTATTATTTATTAGGAAATGCGCTCAGTAATTTAGAAAAATGGTCAGCAGCAGAAGCAGCTTATCAGCGTGGTGTTGAACTTAACCCTCAATGCGATCGCATTCATGTAGACCTAGGAAATATGTTGGCTCAACAGGGAAATTGGCAACCAGCGATCGCCGCCTATAAAAAAGCCATTGAAATTAACCCCCAAAACGAACTCGCCTACCATAAATTAGGAAATGCTTGGTTTCGCTTACAGGAACCAGAAAAAGCGATTTCTGTTTATCAAAAAGCCATGCAAATCAACCCTAACACCCCTTGGTCTCATCTCCCATTAGGGCGATCTTTGTTGGAGGTTGGTAAAGTTAAAGAAGCGATCGCTATTTGTCTTCGAGCCATTGAATTAAACCCCAACTCCTACTGGGCTCATGAAAACTTGGGGGATGCTTTAAGTCAAAACGGATGTTTTTCGGAAGCCATTCCTATATATTTACAAGCCTTACAAAAAGTTCCCGAAGACAAGCCAGGAGTTAGTAATAGTTTATATCGTCAATTGGGTTATGCTATGCGGGAACAGAGTCAAGCAGACGTAGATAAGGCTAGTCAGTGGTTGTCGGAAATGATTAGTCATCCACCGGATCACAATTGGCAAAAGTTAGGCTTTAGTCAACTGTACCCGGAACCCTATTTAAATTTGGGAGAAATGTTAGCTAAAAATTATCAGTTTGAAGGAGCGATCGCCTTTCATAAACTCGCCTGTGAATGTCAACCTAAGAATGCTGAAATCCTGGAAAAATATCAGAATATCTGTCAACAATACCAGGAGTTTGAGGAAAAAATTAGCTCCCTAAAACGCGCCACCCAGGAAGACTCTAACTCTCCTCAACCTTATACAGAACTTGGTAATTTATTATCTGAACGTAACCGCCTAGACGAAGCTGCTAGTTATCACAGCACCGCCTTAAAACTGCGGGGATGGTATTTGAGCGAACAACGCAATTATCGATTTACCCGAGACTGGTTTAGTAGTAATATCCCCACCTGGGAAAAACATTTACATCATCTGGCGGGTATTCCCGGCTTTCAAGCCTTAGAAGTTGGTAGTTTTCAGGGGATGTCAGCCTGTTGGCTTCTTGATTATGTGCTGACTCATCCGACGGCACAAATTACTTGTATTGACCCCTATTTTCAACCGGAATTTAATAGCAATATTGCTAAAACTAATGCTGGCGATCGCGTGATTAAAATAGTCGGATATTCTCAAAATATTCTCAATTCTCTGGCGGCTGATTACTATGACTTAATCTATATTGATGGTTGTCATTTGGCGACCGTAGCTTTCCGAGATGCTTTGCTATCATGGCGACTGTTAAAGGTGGGAGGAATGGCGATTTTTGATGATTATAATGTCTCGGAAGAAGATAACGAAGAACAAGAAGCGAAACGGGGAATTAATCTATTTTTAGAAAAGGTTAAAGACTGGGTAGATATTGTATATGAAGGGTATCAATTATTTTTAGTGAAAACTGGAGATGGCTTCCAGCCTGGTGAATTGGAAATTTTGTTATCAGAAATTGCCGGACCTAATCAATCCTACTATTAATTATTACCATCAGGATTATTTATGACTCTACCTCCTAAATTTTTGGCATTGCAGCTTCACCAGCAAGCTATTATATACATTAATAATAGGGACTGGGATGCGGCTATCAAAGCTGCTGAACAAGCTTTAAAACTGTACCCGGATTTAGCGATCGCCTGTAAAACTTTGGGGATAGCTTGGCAATGTAAAGGAGAGTTAGCTGAGGCGGAAAAATGGTATAAACAAGCCTTGAAAATTCAACCACATTTTGCGGAAGTTTACTCAAATTTAGGCAGTTTATATGCGAAACAAAGCCAGTGGGAACCTGCTATTATAGCCTATCAAACTGCGTTAAAAATTAATCCTAATTTAGCCGGAGCTTATCGGAATTTAGCCAAGGTATGGACTGAGTTAGAGGATACGGATAATTTTATTAAATGTCAATATAAAGCTCTGAAATTAGAACCGGAAAAAGGCAGTGCAGATGATTATATAAAGTTAGGAAATTTGTTGCTAAAGTCGCGCCAATTTACTAAGGCGATCGCCTGTTATCGACAAGCCATTAAATTATATCCTGATACCTCTGAAGCCTATCATAACTTAGGGGAAGTTTTGAAGGCATTAAAAAGACCGAAACAGGCAATTTTGTATTATCAAAAGGCTCTGGAAGTTAATCACCAGTCAACTATGACTTATCGTAGCTTAGAAAAAATCTTAATTCAGCATCATCAATGGGAGGAAGTTATTAAAGTTTATTGTCAACATTTAACCGTAGATTATAACTGCTTTGAAACCTATCGCAGTTTGGGTAAAATTTTACTGCAAGAAGGTCGGACTCAAGATGCTATGAATGCCTTTCTTAAAGCTATGGAAATTAAACCTGATTTTGCTTGGTCTTATTGGAACTTGTGGAATATTTTAGCTGAATATGAACAGCTAGACCAAGCCAGGGAAATTTTAGTAGCAGCCATTGACCGTTTTCCCGATTCTGAACAAGTTAAATTGAATTTGGGGGAACTTCTCAGCTATCAAAAAAAATTCCAGGAAGCTATGGTAGCATATCGGGATGCTGCTGTTCAAAAAATGCGGCGATCGCATCCTGAAATCGTGGCTAAATCAGCAGATAAATCCTCTCCTCTCCCGCCCAATTTTATCATTATTGGCACTCAAAAAGGTGGCACTACATCTCTGTATCGTTACTTAGAAGAACATCCTCAAATGGTAGGTTGTATTAAGAAAGAAACTCATTTTTGGAATCAACATTTTGACCGAGGTTTAGACTGGTATCTATCCCACTTTCCCCCCAGTATTTTCGATACTAATATCATCACCGGGGAAGCCACGCCGAATTATTTAGAATCCCCGAAAGTTCCTGAGCGTATATTTGAGGAATTTCCTAGTATTAAATTAATTGTATTACTTCGTAATCCCATCACGAGAGCCTTATCTCAATATCATCATTGGGTGAGATTAATGCGGGAATATAGACCATTAGAAATCGTGATAGAATCGGAGTTAAACCTAATCAAAAGTAACTTAGAATCGGAGAGTAAGCTAATTCAATATCCCGGATATATTTGGCGAGGATTATATCTACCATTTCTGGAAAAATGGATGTCGATTTTCCCCAGGGAACAGTTTTTAATTATCCGCAGTGAAGATTTTTATCAAAATCCCTCCCAAGTTTTTAATCAGGTTTTGGATTTTTTAGGCTTACCTAGCTATGAACTCTCTAATTATTGTTCCTATAACTCAGGACGTTATCCCCAAATTGAACCTTCAGTTTATAGCCAACTCCGAGATTATTTTTATCCTCATAATCAAAGATTACAGGATTTTTTAAATTTACAGTTTGATTGGGATTAAATTAATGATTGGTCAAGGGTTGACATTTGGCGAATTTTATGATATGTATATGAGTTGTAAGGAGATGTTAGAAAAGCATCCTGGAAGTTTCCCAAAAATTGAAAGTAATAATGCCATTCTCGGAAGAAATCATAGCATTACAGCTATATCAGCAAGCTAACACATATCTAGCGAAACAGCAATTTTCAGAGGCGATCGCTTCCTGTAAAACTGCCTTAGAATACCATCCTAACTTAGCTCCAGCATACAAAATTATCGGCACTGTTGAACAGCTACAGGGGGAGTTTGATCAGGCGGAAGCCTCCTATAAAAAAGCCTTAGAAATCGAGCCAGATTTTGCAGAAGTTTACGCTAATCTTGGCAGTCTTTTTGCCCAACAAAATGAGTGGCAATCAGCCATTAGTTTCTATGAAAAAGCTATCGAAATTAAGCCAGATTTTGGCGGTGCTTATCGCAACTTAGCCAAAGTATTTGGACAAATAAATCAACTAAATAAAGCTAATTACTGTTTATTAAAAGCCATCGATATTGAGCCTCAAAATATTAAACTTACTGAATATATGGAGGTTGCCCAAACCTTTGATAATCAAGGAAAATTTACCCAAGCGATCGCCCTTTATACAAAGGCGATGGAAATTTACCCAAATGTGGCAGAAATCCACTATAATTTAGGGGAAACTTTCGTCAATTGTCAACAATGGAAATCAGCCATAACCGCCTATAAACAGGCTCTGGAAATGAACCCAGATTTGTATTATGTTTATAGTCGTTTGGGGGATGTTTTCACAGAACAGCAAAACTACCAGGAAGCGATCGCCGYCTATCAACAATGTGTTAAACTGAAGCCAGATATAGATTGGATACATTTTAAGCTGGGGGAMATCTGCAAMAAACAAGGAGATATAAAACAAGCGATCGCCGCCTATCAAAAAGGCATAACCCTCCAACCAAAATTAACATGGCCTTACTTAAAATTATTGGAACTTTTAAACAAACTGGAATCATGGCAGGAAATTTTCAGTAACTATAAGGAAATCCTAAATAACCATCCTGATAAATCGGCAATAATTTACCAAAAACTAGCCGAGGTAGCCGTGAGATTCAATAAGTGGAATCAGGCGATTAAAAATTACCAAAAAGCCATAGAAATCGACCCAGAATGCTTCGATGCTTGTCTGCAATTAGCCCAAATATTTCTGCGTCAAGGACAACCTCTCAAAGCGATAGAAGCCTATATCAAAGCCGTTAATATTCGACCTTATTTTTATTGGTCATATTGGAATCTGTGGAATTTATTAGCCGAACACAATCAACTTGATGTCGTCATTGATATCTATCGCCAGAAACTCCAAGATTTTGGCGATTTTCATATAGTTTCTATGAACCTAGGAGAGGCTTTAAGTCGTCAAGGAGATATCCAAGAAGCCATCAGCCATTATCGAAATGCCAGCCATAAAAAACTGTTAAAAAATCGACCAGAAATTGCTAGTCAATATTGGGATAATAACCATCCCATGCACCCGAATTTTTTAATTATTGGCACTCAAAAAGGCGGCACAACTTCCCTGTACAACTATTTAAGTAAACATCCGCAAGTATTACCCTGCATCAAAAAAGAAGTTTACTTTTGGACTATGCTGTTTTATCGAGGCTTAGACTGGTATCTTTCCCATTTTCCCCACCTGGCGACCTCAGCCAAATTTATCACTGGAGAAGCGACTCCTCACTATTTAGAAACCCTGGAAGTTCCCCAGCGGGTCTGGGAAGTATTTCCGTCCATGAAACTGATTGTGTTGTTAAGAAATCCGATAATCAGGAGTTTTTCACATTATTATCATTGGCAGAGATTAATGTGGGAAAAGAGGTCTTGGCAAGAAGCCTTTACCTCGGAGTTAGAAATCATGTCTAACCTAGACGATATCGACTTTTTCAATGCTCCCGCCTTACAAGGGCAAAAGAAATATCTAGCCAGAGGAATATATATCGATTTTCTGGCAAATTGGATGTCAGTATTTCCCCGGGAACAGTTTTTAATTATTCGTAGTGAGGACTTTTACGAACATCCTCAAGCCATTTTAAATCAAGTCTTAGAATTTTTAGAACTCCCGCCATACCAACTCCAGAAATATCACCCTTTCAACGCTGGAGAATATGAAGTCGATCGCCAAGATGCCGTTTTCCAGCAACTCCAGGAATTTTTCCGACCCTATAATCAGAAACTAGAGGAATTTTTAGGACGACAATTAAATTGGCATTGATGATGGTCCGAAAGCGCTATCCTTGAGGATAATATCAGCCCTACCCCAAATTTCCTAAGCATAATGCGGTTGCAGCGCCAGTTTAATGGAAAAATCATCACCCTCGACACCAGAAACCCCATTGGGAGTGGTGGTGAGGGTCGCATCTACGTTGTTGCCAACGACCCCACCCTAGTAGCCAAAATCTACCATAACCCGACAGACGAAGACGCAGACAAACTAACCCTAATGTACAACGCCCCCCCTGCCAATTTAGCTGTAATGCCGGGGATGACCTTAATCGCTTGGCCAATAGACCTGTTGCGAACTCTCGATAACCGGCCCCACATTGTCGGGTATCTAATGCCGCGCGTCACCGCCGCCGCGCCGATCCACACATTCTACACCCCCAAAACCCGCCGGGAACAGAAACCCCTATTTAACTATCTCTACCTACACCGTACCGCACGCAACCTAGCAGCCGCCTTTAACGACATTCACAGCGGAGGCTATGTAGTAGGAGATGTCAACGAATCCAATATTCTAGTCAGCGATACGGCTATTGTCACCCTAGTAGATACAGACTCGTTTCAAGTGTGCGACCCCTATACTAAGCTGACCTTTCGCTGTCCGGTAGGAAAAGCGGAATTTACCCCCCCAGAATTGCAACATCAGACTTTCCGAGATATCGATCGCACCCCAGAACACGATCGCTTTGGTTTAGCCGTGCTGATATTTCAACTACTAATGGAAGGAACACACCCCTTTTCAGGAGTATATCAAGGCAGTGGCGACCCCCCAGCCATAGAAGCGCGCATCAAAGCCGGTCATTTCGTCTATGGGAAAAAACCAGTCCCCTACCAACCGATGCCCTTAGCCCCCACCTTCAAAACCCTTCACCCCAGCCTACAGGAGCTATTTATCCGCTGCTTCGATGGCGGCTACCGCTACCCGGAAAAACGCCCCACAGCCATAGATTGGACACAAGCCCTCAAACAAGCAGAATCTGACCTAACCACCTGTGCCAAGAATCGACAACACMGATACAGTAACCATCTAAAATCCTGTCCCTGGTGCGATCGCACCCGCCGACTAGGAGGACGCGATCCCTTCCCCTCCCGAGAAGCCGTGCGTTCCGGTGAACACCTAGAA
>NZ_PKGG01000617.1:0-347 GCF_046480465.1 Arthrospira sp. PCC 8006 | reverse complement strand
GTGGGCGATGTGTTGAACACTGATGATCACATCCGGTCCGAGAAACTGACCCAAGGCCCGATCTGGTACACGGTGCGTGTGCGCATCCTGTTTTTGATGGTTACGCTGGCGGGCGGGTTGATCGTCGGCGGACTGATCGACCAGTTCGAGGATGTGCTGGGTGCGGTTATTGCGCTGGCGATTTTCATTCCGCTGGTGATGGATATGGGCGGTAATGTCGGCACCCAATCCTCGACCATCTTTGCGCGCGGATTCGCGCTGGGGCATGTGACCATGCAGGATTTCTGGCGCAAAAGCTTCGCGCGCGAAGCGGCTGTCGGATTGGTCATGGCTGTAGGGATCGCGCT
>NZ_PKGG01000330.1:0-3846 GCF_046480465.1 Arthrospira sp. PCC 8006 | reverse complement strand
AAACTGAAAGCGAAAGTCAGGAGAAACCAGAGATTCCTCAAACTATAGCGGAGCCACTATCGGATATGGTGGCACAGGTGGAAGCGAATTTGCAGGAAAAACAATTTCAGCAGGCTTTGAGTCTGTGTCAGCAGGTTTTGGCATTAGACCCAGAGGCGGCGAATATTTACGCCTTGTTGGGTAAGGCTTTGTTGGGGATGAAACGATTACCGGAGGCGGTGGCGGCTTTTGAAAAGGCGGTGCAGTTAAACCCGGAAGATGCGACAATTCACACGAATTTGGGTAGTCTCGCGGCGAGAATGCAACGCTGGGAACAGGCGGTAAAATGCTATGAAAGGGCGATCGCTCTCCAGCCAGACTTGGTAGCTGCTCATCGGAATTTGGGTAAAGTATGGCATAAGCTGGGAAAACCTCAGCAAGCTGTGAGTTGTCGATATCAGGCTTTGATTTTGCAGCCAGAAGAGGGGGAAGTCTCCGAGTTTTTGGCGGTGGGTAATAGCCTTTTACAAAGTGGCAGACTCCAGGAGGCTGAGGTTTGTTATCGCCAGGTGGTCAGGCGATCGCCGCACGATTCCCAAGCCTATCACAATTTGGGGGAGGTTCTGTCGGCTCAAGGTTTGTGGTCGGAAGCGGAAGCCGCCTATCGGCGCGCGGTGGAGTTGCAACCGGACTCTTTTGAGTCTCGCAACAGTTTGGGACAAGCACTGGTGGCTCAGGAAAAGTGGGATGATGCGATCGCCTGTTATGGGCGCGCCCTCAAACAAAATCCCCGCCTGTTGATGGCTTTGGAAAATCTGTCTAAGGCTTTACGCCATAGTAACAAAAGCCTACCTCCTAGTCAGGCGCGGGTGTTGAGTTTAATTGCTCGGGGACAAATACCGGAAGAGTTGCCACCGCCAGGGGGTGGGGCTTTTGCGCCGCCTGATGTCGATGTCGCTTTGGAAAGGGCCACGGAGTTATATCAGCAAAAGCGCTATCAGGCTTGTGTCCAGCAATGTCAGCAGGTGGTGCAGTGGCGACCAAGGGAAGCCAGAGCATATGGTATCTGGGGGAGGGCTCTGGTGGGTTTGGGGGAATATGGTAAGGCCCTACGCTGCTATCGAAAGGCGATCGCTTTGGAACCCAAAAATGGCCTATGGCATCAGGAGTTGGGGGAATTGTGTCTGCAACAGCGACGCTACCCAGAGGCGATCGTCAGCTTACAGGAAGCTGTGAAGTTAAAACCCCATCCCCGCATTTATCGGAGTTTAGCCAGCGCCTGGGGGTCTTTGGGTAAAGAGGCTGAGGCTTTGGACTGTTTGTTTGAAGCTATCCAGGCAAAACCGGAACTAGCTTCCCTGGGGGAATGTTTGAATTTGGCTCAGGGGTTATGGCGTAGGGGACAAAAAACTCAGGCGATCGCTTGTTATCAGGTGGCTGTTACTACCCACCCCCACAGTGCTAAGGCTCATCAACAGTTAGCCG
The DNA here is from genome assembly GCF_046480465.1 of Arthrospira sp. PCC 8006. Lineage (NCBI taxonomy): Bacteria > Bacillati > Cyanobacteriota > Cyanophyceae > Oscillatoriales > Microcoleaceae > Arthrospira > Arthrospira sp. PCC 8006. The sequence continues at coordinate 2,382 of NZ_PKGG01000330.1, read as the reverse complement.
AAGCCCTCTATGATTTGGGACGACAGGGAGAAGCGATGACCTATTATCGCCTTTGCTTTGAGTTAGCGGAACGTCGGGAACCGACACCCCCTCGACCAATTCAGCCACAACGACCTTGGTGGGAGCTTTTTCCTGGTTTCAGTTGGCTGGGAGGGCACCGCAGGAGGGTTGCCCCTACTCCCATAGGGGAAGATTATAAATCTCAGTTACCTACTTCTCACCACCAGATTTTACCGTCTCCACCCATGGCAGTTTTGCCCCCAGTGCAATCTGTTAGTTCCCCGGTAGTAGACAGCCAGAAACCTCCTCAGCGGCGGGTAGAAGAACCTGTAACCCGGCAAAATCACATCCCTATAGGGGGGGTGGCTTCTGCACCACCACCGGGTCAGCCAGCCTGGGAAGAGGCGATCGCCGCAGCGGGGGCGGAAAATTGGCAGGGCTGTGTTGATATTTGCCGTCACCTTCTCGATAGGGAACCTGAACGCCTGGAGGTGTTGCAGCTATTAGCCCAGGCTTTGGAAGCGTTGGAGCAATGGTCTGATGCCGCTGGGGTTTACCAAAAGGCGGTGGCTTTGGCTCCTGATGATGGGGAAATGTGGGTGCATTTGGGGGATGTTTCTGTAGTGATGCAGGCTTGGTCAGAGGCGATCGTCGCTTATCAAAGGGCAGTGGCTCTGGTGCCGGATTGGGTCTCGGTTTGGGAGGTGTTGGGGGACCTGGAGTTGGAGCGAGAAAATTGGTCGGAGGCGGCGGGGATTTATGGCCGGGTGCTGGAGTTGAATCCGGGAAATTGGGAGGTGTATCAGAAGTTGGGTGATGCTCTGCAGGGTTGGGGACGGGTGGATGAGGCGATCGAAGCGTTTAAAAAATCTAAGGAGTACGCCTACCAGGAAACCGAAAACAATGATAATGGATAAGGGGATATATTTAGGATATATAATTTTGTAGATATTCCCAGTAACTACAAATTGAAAATCGATAAAATCGGTTTTTTTTTAATTTAACAAAAACTCTCAAGATACTAACATCAAAAAACATCAAACTATCACAATCTCAAGTTATGAGTGATTTAGTATGACTGTGATCAACATCAATTTTGGGTTTTTGCCTTGCACTTTTAGATGAGCGTCGTCTATGCTGAATTAGGCGAGACTGGGAACGCCAAGTTGCATCAGCAATAGTTCCCCAACCAAGCCTTACTAGGGTAACACCAACAAATCCTGTCCTATAGCGACTAGAGAGAGCATCCCCCTTATGTCTATTAAGTCTCCTCAATTCCTGATCACACAGAGTCGGCGCAGAAACACTAGACCCCTACAGCAACATAGGACAGTGGCAGAAATTCACTGGAAGTTGGGTATAGCCCTAGCGCTGCGAGAAGATTGGCAACCGGCGGCGATTGAATTACGAAAAGCGATCGCTTTAGACAAGGACTGGCTGGAACCCCAACGAGAGTTAGGTAGGGTTTTGGTGCAGTTGGAAGCCTGGGATGAGGCGGTTGAGGTGTTGGGTGGGGTGGCGGCACAGTCGCCGGAGGACAGTCAAACTCGGCACCTGTTGGGGGATGCACTGTCGAAGTTGGAACAATGGTCAGAGGCGGCCCAGGCTTATCAAAATGCGATCGCTCTTAACCCGGAGTTCTCTTGGTCTCATAATAACTTGGGGGATGCTCTGTTAAAACTGGAGCGATGGAATGAGGCGGCGGACGCTTATCAAAATGCGATCGCTCTGGACTCGGAGTTTTCTTGGTCTTACAATAATTTGGGGGATGCGCTGCTGCGGTTGGAGCGGTGGGATGAGGCGGTGGAGGCTTATCGGAGTGCGATTGAGTTAGATCCGAATTTTGCGTGGTCACATTATAATTTGGGCGATGTCTTGGCGAAACAAGAGGATTGGGAAAGGGCGATCGCCGCCTATCGTTCTGCGGTTAAAATAGATCCGAATTTGCCACAAGTTCATGAAAAGCTAGGGGAAGCTCTGCGAAATCAAATTCAGATTTCTTCTGAAGAAATTTCTCAAGTCTATCACAGAGCAATTAAAGATAATCCAACAGATTTACAACTTTATTATAAGGCATTGGAGGTAAACCCCAAAGATGCTGAGATTTCTTTAAAATTGGCTGATGTTTTGAAAGAGCAAGGCAAAATAGAGCAGGCTATTACTTTTTATAAAAGCACTTTACAAATTGACTCTAATAATCATGAAATTCAGGCAGTGGCTTGGCATCGGTTGGGAGATATTTTTAAGCAGTTGGGGCGTTTACAAGAAGCGATTAAGGCTTATCAGCAGGTGGTTGAGTTGAAGCCGGAGTGGGCTGGCTCTCATTTTAATTTAATTCGGGTTTTGCGACAATTGGGACGTTTACAGGAGGCAGAAAAAGCA
>NZ_PKGG01000387.1:0-2581 GCF_046480465.1 Arthrospira sp. PCC 8006 | reverse complement strand
GGTGTGGGCAATACTTTACCCCATCAGACCTAATTGAAGTAGACCACATTGTACCTCGAAGCCTCGCTGGAAAGGATGAATACAAAAATCTTCAGCTATTACACCGCCACACCCGCGACGATAAGACGGCACTTGACAAGGCCAACGCTGTGTCCTTAACAATGGAGCAGTCAGACTAGGAGCCGTATGATGGGAAACTATCAAGTACGGTTCTGAATGGGAGGGAATGGAGGCGACCCCATTTTCGACCCCTAATTGGAAATTATGATATTATCTTAGATTTAAGAAATCCACTACCTTTTCCAGATGAAAGCGTTGCTGAAATATACTCTTCTCATATCTTGGAACATTTTTTATACCCTTACCAAATGGGAGAAATTCTAAAAGAATGTTACCGGATTTTGAAAAAAGGAGGAATTTTTCGAGTATGCGTACCTAATTCTCGAATATATATTGAAGCATACCTTAATCCCGAAAATTTTGATTCGGAAAGATACTGTCAATACAAACCTGCGTATGATTATAAATCTCCGATAGATTATATAAATTATATTGCTTACATGGCAGGTCATCATTATCATATGTTTGATGAAAGTAATTTAATATGTGTTTTCTCTCAAGCAGGATTTGATCATGTGAAATTGCGAGATTTTGATCCGAGTATTGACCTTGAAAGTCGAAGAGATGGTTCGATTTATGCAATCGCTGAGAAAACTTCCAGCTTTTGTTTAAGCTCACAGGAAATTTCTAATTTATCTAGTTTTAATCTTAGTCAAATTAACTATATTATTTTTCCTGACTGGAATCAACCAGAAGAGCAAATTAGTTTACAACTACAACAAATAATTAAGGCTTTAGCAAATCATCCAGAAAACGAAAAAATTACTTTAGTAATTTACACTTCGCAATTGGATAGAGAAGACGCAGAGATGTTTTTATCTAGTGGAGCCATGAACTTATTCATGGAAAATGACTTAGATATCAATGATAATCTGAATATATCCCTAGTTCCTGAATTGCCAGCTTGGCAATGGCAGTCTTTATTGGAACAAATTTATGGTAGAATCGTTTTGAATAATGAAGATGAAGTCGCTTTAAAATCATTGCCAAATTGCAAATAATTAATAAACTACAAAATAAACAACTTAATTATATCTGAGGAAGTAAAGCAAGTCTATATGAATAATCCTAATGAAAAATTAAATCTAGCAAATCAAGATTTTAATAATCAGCAATTTTACCAAGCTGCGGATTTAGATCAAGAAATAATACAAGATAATCCTCAATTGAAACAGCAAGGTTTATCTATTCGATTGGCGCACTGTCTAGTCTTATCCGGAAACTGGTCAATGATATCAGGAAATTTAACTCCAGGTACTAATTATTTAGATGTTTCTGGTTGGTTAAATTCTCTCTTCCAAGGTAAACCAGTTAATGCAGAAAATCAACCTATTCCTTGGTATACTTATCCAGCAATAGAATTTTTAGAAGATAAGATTAACAGTGATTCTCTAGTATTTGAATTTGGCGGAGGTCAATCTACTTTATGGTGGTCAAATAGAGTTAAACAAGTAATATCTATTGAAAGTGATGAAGGTTGGTTTAACCAAATTTATCAACAAATGCCTGAAAATGTACAATTGAATTTAGAATCAGATGAACAAAAATATGCTGATTTCATCCTGCAATATCCAAATAAGTATTTTGATATAATTATTGTTGATGGTATTAACCGTAATCTTTGTTTAGAAAATAGTTTAAGGAAAATCAAAGAAAATGGATTATTGATTTTTGATAACATAGACGATCATCGCTATGATTCATCAATTCAATTACTAGCTTCTGAAGGTTATAAAAAAATTGATTTTTGGGGTTTAATTCCTGGATATATTTATAAGAATTGTACTTCCTTATTTTTTAAATCCACAGAAATATTAAATATTAATTCCTTACCTAGTGATAAAAAATCATTTTTAGGTAAATCTTGTATGCAAATTACTAGCCCCAAAATTACAACCATGGTGCGAGACGTTTAGGAGTCAAATAAGGCTGCAATGCATGAAATAACCTCCTAGTGGGACTTTCACCCCTTGGTGAAATATAAGGGACTCGTACCCTGACCATCCCATAACTGTTTATATGTCCCAACGTTTGGTATAGAAATATACAAAACAAGGCAGGGAACTCAAGGTCAAAACGCCAAACTGGAAATATTAATGATTCCTTAACAATTGCGTTGAGAGTAACGGCGATAGCCACCCCCAGTTTTGGGAATCATAGCCCCAGGATTGAATCGGGGAACGGAAGGCGTGAAGTAGAACCTACTACCAAATGCGACCACTGCCAACCATCCATGATTAGGGAAACCGAATGTCCGGCTTGAACCATCGTAATGATTTAGCAGCGAAACAGGTTGATACGCTGCGTTCAAAAGAGCAAGGGGAAAAGTAGGGTAATCATGACATCACCTACACAGACTTTTAAAAGTACCCCGGTGGATAGGACAAATCTAAAGATGGAATGCCCGTATAAACGGAACGTTTAAACCCCTTTTAGGCTCTCAAGTGGCAGGATGTACCTG
>NZ_PKGG01000409.1:0-2051 GCF_046480465.1 Arthrospira sp. PCC 8006 | reverse complement strand
GTTACTCTCTACGCCCTGATTTCTCAGTTTTGTTTATGACCTTGAGTTCCCTGCCTTGCTTCGATTTCTCCAAGCGTCGGGACATATAAACAGTTATGGGATGGTCAGGGTACGAGTCCCTTTTATTCCACCAAGGGGTGAAAGTACCACCAGGAGGTCATTGGTTCGATATAAGTGGTAACACTGAAAATCCCATAACTGTCTGTGTGTCCCGACGTTTGGCTTCGACAACCAAACAAGACAGGGAGACTCAAGGTCAAGACAGACCGCCTTTTATGAAGAGTTGTGGCTTCATAATAACACAAAGCGGAAAGTTGAGAGTAACGGCGGTAGCCACCCCAGCAATTCTCATTTTGGCGAAAACCTGTTCAAGTCCCCAGCATCCCTGTATCGTAATGACATCTAAGAAACCCAGGAGCGCCAGAGCCGTTGAAAAAGCCAGGTGGCTTTGAGACTCTAGTCGGTTCTTTCCGCCAGTGCTTGTCATCGCTACCGGACAAGCGCCGGGGTAAAAATCGCCGCTATGGAATGGAGGATGCCGCTTTAAGTGCGTTTAGTGTGTTTTTTACTCAAACTCCGTCGTTTCTGGCTTATCAACGTCTGATGGAGGGGAGTAAAGGCAAGAGCAATGCCCAAAGTCTGTTTGGAGTTCATCGAATTCCCTGTGATAACCAGATTCGGGACTTATTAGATGCCGTGTCCCCAGAGCACCTGTTTCCAGTGTTTGAGGATATCCTACAAGTCTGGGAAGCCCAGGGGCAGTTAGAAGACTTCCGTTGCCTAGGGGACAGTCTATTAGTCGCGTTGGATGGCACCGAATACTTCAGTTCCGACCAAATTCACTGTCCCCACTGTTCAACGCGCACCCAGAAGTCAGGAAAAACCCATTACTTCCATAGTGTTGTCACTCCAGTCATCGTCTGTCCGGGACAGAATCATGTGATTCCCTTAGTCCCCGAATTTATCGTGCCCCAAGATGGTCATGATAAGCAAGACTGTGAGAATGCCGCCGCCAAACGCTGGCTATCGAGGCAAGAACAATGCTTGAGGGCTTTGAATGTCACGGTTTGAGGGGATGACCTCTATTGCCACCAACCGTTGTGTCAGCAGTTTTTAGAGCAGCAACTTAACTTCATCGTCGTCTGTCGCCCCGAGTCTCATACTACCCTCTATGAACACCTAGAGGGCATCGAACTCCCGACCCTCACGACCAAGAAGTGGACTGGTAAAGTCGAGAAAACCTATACCTACCGCTATCTCAACGGAGTCCCCCTCAAAGATAGCGATGAGGCGCTGTTGGTTAACTGGTGCGAACTTACTGTCACCACCGCTGATGGCCAGGTAACCTATCACAACTCCTTGGCCACGAATTATCCTCTCAGCGATGAGAATGTAGCCGAGGTGGTTCGGGCCGGGCGGACTCGTTGGAAAGTTGAGAATGAGAACAACAACACTCTCAAGACCAAGGGCTACCATCTCGAACACAATTTTGGCCATGGCAAGCAGCATCTTTCTTCCTTGCTCCGGACCATCAACATCCTCTCGCTGCTCTTCCACACCCTGCAGGAGTTGCTCGATAACAAGTACCAGTTGCTACGAGCGCACTTACCGAAGCGCCAAACCTTCTTTAATGATTTGCGCGCGCTTACCCAGACTGTACTTCGACAGTTGGGACCACCTTCTGACCTTTATGCTTGAGGGTCTCGAGTTAGACATCCCACCCGATAGCAGTTGAATTTCCAAAATGAGAATTGCTGCCTGTGGTAGGTTGAAATAGTTGCTAATTGCGATCGCTGACAACTGAGAGTTTGCCAAGGAGACTACCTGGCACTTGACGACCTTTGAGGGTGTAACTATAATGTAATTACATCCTGCTTTTCAAGCCATCCCAGCATGAGCAAAGTGATTAGAACCCGAATCGTTAAAATTGGCAACTCCCAAGGTGTGCGTATTCCTAAACTGCTTTTAGAGCAAAGTGGTATTCAGACAGACGTTGAAATCGAAGTGGAGGGCGATCATCTCACGATTCGCAACGCACGACGGTTACGCAC
>NZ_PKGG01000470.1:0-1077 GCF_046480465.1 Arthrospira sp. PCC 8006 | reverse complement strand
CGCCTGTAAAGTTTTGTTAGGCTTTCTAGAATCTAGCTTAACTCTCATCGTATGTGCCCTTTCGCCCTTCTGTAGGGGTATCAGTAGCGTTACTCATGTTTTACTAACTTGTTATCCTGTTATGGCGTTGAGTAACACCTAAGTAACGGTAGAATAGGGGTTGTAGGCTATGTAGACGCTTGACTACCATCATAGGCGGACACAGGCCAGTTTTCGACAGTAAACCAGTCCAACCAGGGAGAATTAGGGCCGTTTTCCAGGATATCATTAAAGAAGAAAAAGCCTCGACTAGCATGGTTAAAAACCCCATCTAGGACGATTTTAAGATGGCGACTATGGGCAGCATCTATCAATTCTCGTAGGGCTTGATTACCGCCTAAAATCGGGTCAACTTGATAATAGTCATGGGTATGGTAGCGATGGTTACTGGCTGATTGAAATACGGGAGTCAAATAAATAGCATTAATCCCCAAGTCTTGTAGATAGTCTAGTTTTTCAATGACTCCCCACAAGTTACCGCCTTTATATCCCTGTAAAGTGGGTGGTTTTTGCCAATCTTCCCACTTAGGATGACTAATAACTGAGGGTCGATGTAATTGGTTTTTGGCAAAACGGTCAGGAAAAATTTGATAAAATACCGAATGTTTTACCCAGTCTGGAGTGTAAATTGTCATGGTTACGATTTGGAAAACACCAATATATATTTAGGGCGTATAAATTGCTAAGTAACTTATACAGCCACTTATGAAAATATTTCAACCTAAATATGACGCACGATCACCATAATACCATAGTAGTTAGTGGTCAAATTATGATCTGGTGGCACTGAGACTGTGAACATCAGATAAATTTGGGCATAATTGGCCTAGCTATGTATTGCGGATAGTATCTCCTATCTGCTAGGATTGACAGCAAGCCGAACCTTAATGAGAATCACAAGTGTCAAGTCCAGAAGAAACAGCCTTGGTTCCCAAATCATCTGGTAAGGATGCAGGTTTAGCCCCCCTACTCCTTACCGTGGTTGAATTAATCCGCCAGCTGATGGAAGCGCAAGTTATCCGGCGCATGGAAGCTGAT
>NZ_PKGG01000524.1:0-559 GCF_046480465.1 Arthrospira sp. PCC 8006 | reverse complement strand
TCGAGTAAATCATCGTCAGATTCAGGTAGTGGAAAAAAACCGACACCACCGGGACAGGAAAAGGCTAAGTTCAGGAGTGACACTAAAAACAGAATTGAGGAGGCGATCGCTGTCTTGGATTTTCGGCTACATTTAGACTATTTAAATATGGCTTCAGCCGTTGGGGGCGGCGACTTTGAAGAGTTTAAACGTTCTTGGTTGATGAATTATTATAATGCGATGATAGCATCTAGATTCAGAGACAAACCCAAGACAGCCCCCAGTCGAGAGCAGCAGCCGCGTCTCACCAAGGCTAATGATGAGTTAATGATGAATCGCCAAATCAAATCCGACAATTTGTCATCAAGGGAAAATCTAGCTGAATTTCGCCGAAGTAGAGACTTGTTGCCATTCGATTCTGATAATATAGGTTAAAACTATGTCTAATATTGTAGGGATAGACCAGAGAGAACTAACTTCAACCGCTATAGCTGGCGGTGCAATGTCTTCACAGTGGTTTAATGCTTTTTCGACCCCTTTTTATCAGCAGATTCAAAGTTTAAAAGCYTTTGATTTTAAG
>NZ_PKGG01000449.1:0-1477 GCF_046480465.1 Arthrospira sp. PCC 8006 | reverse complement strand
AAAGCAAACTCAGCCAAACCGACATCGACGAACACCTGGAAAGACTCGAAAAATTCAAGCGGTTAATGCCCCGTTATAGGGATGTCAAAGCCATGGGAGCCGTCGCCGGAATGGTGGTTCCCGAAGAAGTCGCCCGCTATGGCTACCGTCGCGGCTTATTTGTTTTGGCACAGTCAGGAGATAGCGTCGTGATTTTAAATGATGATAAATTCCGTCCCCGCCAATGGTAAATTACAGCCAGAGTTGGCGATCGCGCAGCGTGCCCGCCAGAAGTATCGCCTACCCTCTCGGAAGTGCGACCTATCGCCTACTCTCTGGGAAGTGCGTTCGCGCAGCGTGCCCGCCAGAAGTATCGCCTAGGCTCTGGGAAGTGCGACCTATCGCCTAGCCTCGGAGTGCGACGTATCGCCTAGAGTCTCAGAAGTGCGATCGTACTGCCGATTATACAGGCAAGATGCCTGTGCTACACGAGGAGCGATCGCATTTCCCAAGTCTAAAGCCGAGACGACAAACGGAGCGACCCCGACTCATTCACAGCCGTTCCAACTCCGACTCAAACATCCGAATCAATTGCGAACTCAAACGAATGCCATTCTTAAGTAACTCCGAAATCGATTCCCTGGCTTCCTGCCGAGTCATTAAATCTGCACCGACAGCAGCCAGTAAAATCCCCAAACTGCCCTTCACAGGTAAACCCAAACTCAAAGCGACCCGCCGTCCCAAACGCTCATCAATCAAGACCCAATCCGCTTGGAGTTCCCGACCCAACAAAATGACTTCAAATTCTCCAGCATCGAGTCCCAAAAGTAACGGTTCAATACTGGAAGTCCCTGCCGGAGCTTGCACGACCGCCCCCGTTCGAGTTAAAATTTCCCCGCGACCCGGGCGGTCGCCCCCCTGAATGGCCATCTCTCGGTATACGGTGGGCGGGATAAAAATCTCATCAAATAACTGGGGTAACAGTTGCAAGCGATCGATCAGACTCAAAGCAATTAATGGTGTCGCATTGACAACAAACTTCATCGATCCCTCAATTTCTCGGCCAATTCTCGGCTGGTTTTCGCCTCCTCCTCAAACTCGGCTTCGGTGTAGTCGATCGCGGCAAATCCCCGTTCGCCAATCAAACGATAAAACTCCAAACGGCTGCACCCCAAAATCTCCGCCGCCACCCCCGAAGAAATTTTACCCTCTTCATAGAGTTGACCCAAAGTCAAAATCATCACCCGCCGCTTAAACCCTTCGGGTTCTTCCCGACAAGCCACCAACAACTGTTCTGGAAATTCAACAAAAATGCTCATTTCACCGAACCCGATTCAATACTCGGTCAATTTAGGCGATCGCGTAGCGTGCCCGTGGCGCGATCGCATTCCTGATTATACAGGCAAGATGGCGGCCGGGCGACAGTATGAGCGATCGCGAAGCACGTCTCGCCGGAGATCCGGTTTGCCGGAATCAAGTGTTCGGTTATCAGTGATTG
>NZ_PKGG01000562.1:0-435 GCF_046480465.1 Arthrospira sp. PCC 8006 | reverse complement strand
CCAGTTCCGGCCAACCGGTCTCGACGATCCGCCCGCCCGCAAGGATGCTCACCTTGTCGGGCGCAACCACATCGAGCAGGCGCTGGTAGGGGGTAATCAGCAGCACCGCCTTATCGGGGCTGCGCATGATGGAATTGATGCCTGCGCCCACGATCCTGAGCGCGTCGATATCGAGGCCCGAATCGGTCTCGTCCAGCACTGCGAAAGCGGGATCGAGAATGCCCATCTGCACCATCTCGGCGCGCTTCTTTTCGCCGCCCGAGAAGCCGACATTGACCTGCCGTTTGAGCATTTCCATGTCCATCTTCAAGAGCGCGGCCTTGTCCTTGGCGAGTTTCAGGAACTCGCCCCCGCTCAAGGGTTCTTCCCCCCGCGCCTTGCGCTGCGCGTTCAAGGCCTCGCGCAGGAATTGCACATTGGATACGCCGGGGATTT
>NZ_PKGG01000181.1:0-10958 GCF_046480465.1 Arthrospira sp. PCC 8006 | reverse complement strand
CTACGGACTTAGAAAACTGAGCCTTGGGGTGAGAAATCCCTCAAGTGACTGCTCTCAAACTCAGGGAAACCTAAATCTGTTCGCAGACAAGGCAATCCTGAGCCAAGCCCTTGAAGGGGTGAAGGAAATATATAATTTCTGGAACTTCTTTATGCGAAGGTGCAGAGACTCGAGGGGAGCTACCCTAACGTTAAGCCGAGGGTAAAGGGAGAGTCCAATTCTCAAGGCAATTAGGCGCGGATCAACCTACCTGATGCTGTAGCGAAAGCTGCGAGAGGATGAAAATCCGTTGACCTTAAACGGTCGTGTGGATTCAAGTCCCACCGCCCCCATTATCTGGAAACCCTTATCCGCATTACGATAGCGGGAATTCACTTAACCCGATAGTCGTATCGTCACACTCAATATGCACTCCATTCAGTCTTAGCACACGGGACAATTAGCGCATATCCCTCAGCAACAAAACTTAATTATTGACGGGTTAATCAATAAGCACAACTTAATCAATCTGTCAAATATCCATTCCTCCCCCCCAACCAAACACCGATAGGGTAGTTCCCTTGTGATAGCAGTCAATGGCAAGCCTATCGGTTCGTTCCTCACCATTGACTGCTATCACATCGGTCGCACCCCCAAGAGTGTTTGTTCCGGTTGGGGGGGAGGGTATGGCTCAAATTTCAAAACCCATAGGGGTAGTCAGGTTATTGGTGAAATATTGAGGAACCTACTCGCTACCAACAAAATGCGATCGCATAATCACGACTAACCTGGCTATGACATACTGAAGCGATACCCCCAAACAACTTTTCAACTGGTGACTTGTTTCGTCAGCTCTCGCTGATACCTACATAATCCTAGGGAATTGCTTTACCAGCGACACCCGATACCTACATAATCCTCAGCAAGTCTCCAATTTATAGGGGTAATCATCATGTTCAGAACTCAGTACCCCTAATAGACGGGTTAAGGTTTTGGCTTAGGGTGTTTATTGTAGGTAAACTAGGGGTGAGCATTCATATTATCTGTTTACAGTCTGTAAACAGATAATATGAATGAACCCCTACAGTTAGAAACCATAGGGGGCCATTTAAGTTATTGGGGTAGCTGTTAGGTGTTAGGGTTTAGGGTTTTCTCCAACCATCATCATCAATATCATCTCTGTTGATTGGAAGATGGGGTGATTGCTTTTTATCTTCTGACTGTTTTTTGCATACTATTGATGTCATAGAATCACTAACATATCTAATCAAATAATTTAGGCTATTTTGGATACCGTCTAACCTACTCTCAATCATTAGGTTTCCTGTATGCGTAATGAACGTACTGAGAATAATCGCGACAATAATTAACCCTAATTCAACTATTACCAAGTTCATTTATATTAATTTCCAAAAATGAAGTGTAAACCATTTAATCCTTTCTAGTGGAGAAAATTAAGCGTAAAAATTGCTGTACGGCGGTGATTCAATTATTTGATATTCATTAAGCCATATAGTCTCTTTTTTAACTAGCATAGCTTGGTTAACATCATTGTAGGCATAGAATTTAAGCCACCCTGCCATTTTCCAGTACACGGGTACACTGTCAGCCAGCGTCAAATAATATCCTGATAAATTTGCAGCCAGAAATGTCGGGTAAAGTTTTAACACCGTGTAAATTATCGGTATCTTCTTTAAAGAATTTATCGTATACTTTAAACCAATTACCCTCTGATATATCAAGTGCATTAGGCATAATAAATTCAATTAATATTGGCATTTAGTCGTGTAATACATAAAGGGGATTCATTAACTAAGGTATAATCACAAATATCAATAGCTGACCAATCCTCAAAAAATGAAACATTGACATCTTCTTTAGGCTCAATTGAAAATAAATCCCCGCCTATTCCATTATAACTACTATCATCATAGTGGTGAGTTAAAAATATTTCTGTACCCGTGTTTAAGATGCTTATATAACATCGCAATATCGCTACTGAAGGGCTAAAAGTTGTCACATTATAAAACGTACTAAACAGAACGCTTAAATCACCATCGCTTTGTTTCTTGTACTGCAAAATGATATTATATTCCTGACAAATCGCATGACCAAATATAAATATTTTACCGATTAATTTTCCAATTTTATCACCGGATTTGATATCGATTTTTAACAATTTATTATCACTATTGTTGTAATTGTCGTTATAAAAACCTCCTGTATATTTTCTAATATTATGCTGTTTGATTGGTTGCGTTCTATCTTTAAACTGAATGAACGAAGTTTGAGTGGCTCCGTTAACGTCTAAAGTAGTTTCTGGCTGTATTCCGTTAATCCCTAGACTACCGGTATCTTTAAGTACCATTGATAAATAACCACCGGAACCGGGGCTATTTCTTTCCTGAGTGTATGTTCCGCGTCTAAACCATGCAAAATCTGTATTTGAGCGAAGAAAATATAGTGTAGCATTTTGAATACCACTGTTATAGTTTGTGGAGGCGTTCCCGTAATACTGTATCTTTATCCCGGTAGTTCGAGCAAAGGATAGATTGTCAATATTGTATATTTTTTTTATCACTAGGAATTGGGGTTAATCCTAGCGTTACATCATAATTACAATACTGACTAATAGCAGCTATATCAGCGTTAATCTGATTAATTTCATTGTTTAAATTCTTAACATCTTCTATATTATACAAATGTGGACTAGGGTTAAAATCAGCAGGCTTATCTGATATTCTATCCCACGGAAACCATGATTTATATATTTCAAAATTATTCATAATTTAACCTCTTTATTGATTACTTAATTAAATGGTTGATAAATTAACACTAGTCACTTTAATTAAATGATTACATATCGATATATTCGATAATTGTAACGCTGATATTAGCCGTAGATTCTGCTATTGCTTGCAACTCAGTTCTACCCCAAGTTATCGAGATGGTGTCGCCTGGTTTAACCGAAAATGCAGCGTCTGGAATATCAGTGCCTGTAGGGTCAAATATTAGATGTACATTGGTATTTGAGCGATTCTTTACAAACACCGTTCTACCGTTACTGGTAGCATTGATAGGCACAACTTCCGTGATAGTGTTAGCAGTCAAACTTATCGCTGTAGTTGTCGGTGTTCCCGGTATTTTACTGTTAATGTTTAGAGTGTCTAAATTGACAATAGAACTGTAAACACAGAAACTCATAATAAACCCCTAAATCAAAGTACAATTTACCAATTTATTGTTTGTTCTAATCCAACAATATTGGTTACGCTATCCTCAGTTATAGCATAGATAGAAGCTGTTGATTTTAGTTCATCATCCCACCCAGCGTTAGGAGGTAAATATAGGCATTGATAAGGTACACAATTACTAATATCACCGTGACAAAACCATACCCCTACAGAACCTACGTTTTGTAAGTGCAACCTATACCGATTAATATTTGAGGGTCTAACTAACGTGGGGGTATTGCCTATTGTAACGCCAAAGTTTTTAGGCTGTGTTAATATTGGCGTTTTCGAGAGAATATCAAGTTGGTATTCTGCCATACCAAAAATATTAATATAATCGTTATTGTGTAATTGCGTTAAACACCGAGCTTTCAATATTGAGTCATTATCAATTGCCAGACCTTCATTTTGATTAGTGATTAATTCAATTAACAGGTTTTCAGTGTGAAAACCACCATAATAGGGGAGCTTGAAAACTCCTAAATTTAACCCGTTTTCTGTTGCCATATTCCAATAAAATATTTGTAAATCTACCGCTCCCTGCAAAACTTCCTGTTTTTTTTGCCATCTTTGATAATAACTATCCTCTGGATAAATTTTAGGCACTTCTGACATCGCAATATTAGGGATATAACACCTAGCGTTTAACGAGGATATATAACTGTAAATACCGATATCATATTTATATCTTTCTGTTATTAATGATTCTAAAGTAGTACCGTTAAATAATTGTATAGAATTATTCCAGTTAGTAACGTCTATATTGGGCGTGATATTTTTAATGCCTCGAACCATTTTAACCACCTATTAATAAATTATTTATTAGTATAATATTACTACTTTAATGTGATTATTTAAATGGTTAGAGACACTATTAGGTCAAGTACACCTAGGAATATTGGTAGGTCAGGCGGGGTTGGTAGGTCAGGTGGTGTAAGTTCAGGGTTAGCAGGAGATTTAGGCGACCAAACATCTTCAACAATGGACTTTGGTAGGGGTTTACCGTATGCAAGGGAAAGAGATAGAGGAGGTGTTCCCGGATTAGTAAATCCTTGGGACCCAATCACCAGAGTGCCGCGTGGAATTAACCCAGAAGACCATGGTAGGTGGAAAAGAGAAGACGAGGCACGACGAGTAGATGATGACACACGACGAGTAGACGAGGAACCCCCAAAAAGAGACGAGCCAAAGGGAGGAAAAAAACCTAGGGGAAAGGGTGGTGCTGGTAGAGGTTTTGGCGGTCCTAATAGCGGCGACAAGATAGATGATGACAAAGGTAGAAGGTCAGATATTGGAGGTGATGAAACTACCAAAACCTACATTGACGAATTAATTGAAAGAACTATAAACGTTAAATCAGATTGTAATTATTTATTGCCTTTCTGGGTTGTTCCCTATGGACATTACACAAGTACCTATAGGCAATATAATCCACCACGTTTTTGTGAATATGAGGAAAAATATGATATTGAGGCAGAAGTGCACAGGTTAGGAAATCAAATCATTTTCGATTGGAATATACATCATAAGTATAGTGATATCTGCGAGAATATCTCTTATGATAGAACAATACCAGTAAGCTATACTCTACTGCCTTATAGATGGCTGCCTGAGTCACGGGTTATAGTATGGGATTCAGATGACACAAATACAATTATCTGCGAATATTCACAACTAGAATTAAACGGAATAGATGATGGTCATTATCCAGGTGTTCATACCCTATTTAGTGCTGTATATATTCGCGGCGAATATTTACAGACTTTTTTAAATATGCACAAAAGTCCTAGTAATACTAGAAGAATCACAACTTGGTACTCCCTTGGCAGAAGGATAATAAATAAAGAGTTAAGCAATCGCTGGAGAACTCTATGGACGCACTATGGACAGAGAGATAAATACTATGATATAAGAAACTCTAGTATGATGATGAGACACACATTTTGGGGGTTAGGGGTATTCCCGTGTAACAAAGAGGGAGCTAATTTTGTTTATGACCCTATATGTGAATTAGAATATACAGAGGTAACGCGAAATATTGTAACAATACCAGATATGAACGAAGAATGCTGTGGAATGATTAGACGGATTTATGAGTTTTTAGACCCTGAATCCTTTCCCGCTCAAATGCCTGAAAAAATAACGGTTAATGCTAATAATCGAGAGAACAGAATTAAACGAATAAACACATTGCCAGAATGGTTAATGTATCAATTCGATATTGATGACGAAAGATGGGGTGAGTTTGAAGTTAAAGTCGAGATTGATGACGTAAATTTGATGACCAAAGAACAGGAACACGCGGAAATCAAATTGCCTAACTTAGCTGAGGCGATAGCGGAAATATTCGGGATGGTAATAGAGATAGCTATTAGTCACCAAGTGACCCAAAACGCCGTTTTAACCTGTTTACATGAGACTGGGTTAGCGCATTCAGCAGCCTTTAAAACCGGTAGAGAGGTCTCAGAAATATTAGATTATTTAGGCTTTAAAACTGAGGAAAAATACGCAACACTTAAAACAGCTTTTACTCCTGAAGCTGAGAGCTTTAAGGAACTGTTAAAACCTAACGAAAGTAAAGTTAAAATAACTAATAAAAAGAACGCTAAATAAACACTACAGACAGCCTTAAATCAAATAAATGAAATATTCTCAATAGTTAGAGAACAAGGTACTTTACAGGTGAACAGTAATGACCCGTCTAAAGACATATTAGCCGATTTAACGCGGTTATATGATTCAATGAAAAAACAAGACGATATCAGAGAACAGGAAACCAAGAAAGTACAAGAATTATTGAAAAAAGACTTTCCTGATATCAAGATAGAAACCGAATTGATTGACGGCGATAACCCACTGAGAGGAACTTTGTAATGGTAGCTAGAAGCGCGAGAATGCTAAGGAGTACTCGTAGCTTGTCTAGTCGTCAAACCCGTAGCAGTATAGGCAGAAACGGAGTTAGACAGATTAACTTAGCTCAACGTACATCCACTCAAGAGATGGGTTGGTTTGGCAAGCTATGGGCAAAAATAACTGGTAAAGTAGTTGAATGGGGTAAATCGTTTGGAGGTTGGTTATGGGAGGGTATTACTAAGTTTTTATCTAACTTTAGTTTTGAGAAATTAGCACGATTTATCACGTCTAATTGGGATAGTTTCTGGAATTTCAACTGGAATATATCAGATGAACAGATAGACAAAAATATGATGAATATTGCTAATCAATTTATTAGTACTACCGCCGGTTTTTTGGGTAATATGGCAGGTAAATTAGTTTGTGGAGTATTACCTACCATCGGCATCGCATTTATCAACAAAGCTGCTGCAATACACATTGCCTTAAGCAAGGGGCTTGAAATGCTTATGGAAGTATCTACAGCTTTCGGTTCATACGTTAAACAGTCATTTAACATGGCTATGAAAGCCATAGCGTGGCAACTGTTTAAACATGGCAGACGAGCGGTTAAAATGTTTTTAGATAAAAGTCCTTCAACACTTGCAACGGCTATTATTTCAATGGTTCCTGGTGGTAAAGGAACGATTGAAAAATGGGGTGACGAAAAAGGGGAAGAATGGAGTTTCGGAAAGCAAAAAAGAGACGCTAGAGAAAAGTTACCAGAAAAATATGATGGTAAGTTAAACACCATTTGGAACCAAGACAGTTCCGAGGAATTCTGGGATGAGTTTAGCGAGAACTGTAAAGAAGCAATTATTTTAGTTGCTCAAGGATTAGATGAATATATTGCCTTGCAACGCATTGAGGAAAATAGACAGCAACAGTTAGTTAATGCAGTTATTGAAAATGGTGGAGAGCGATTTAGACTTGTATCATCATTAAGAAACCTTCAATAAAATGTAGCAAATGCGTTAGCTCAAACTGAAATATTAGGAAATAGAGATATGGGGCAATTTGTAGGGTCTGGAGATATCTCTTAAGTTCCGAATAGTAGTAATTTAAAAATTCAATTAACCTTTATTTTATATAACTATGAAAAGCCTCCATATTGGACTAAAGAACGTAGGAGTACATTACAAAAAACTCAAATAGAGCTACCCTCAGTTGAGAGGCATAAAATAATGTGGGATAAATTACAAAAGATTTTTACACAACCTAGTAAGTCTGCATTTACCAAAGGCAATATAAAAGTAGCTTGTCAATTAAGAAATGGTAGAAAATTCTCATTTTTTGTAAATGAATCAAGTAAAAGTAACGCAGAAAGAATTTGCAAGTATTTAGTACAATTAACGAATTCTAGTATTGTTTACCCTTTGATATGTGAGGAAAGGAAAGGCTATGGGGGCAGGGAAAATGCGAAACGAATAAAGGAAACAAAAATGTATATATCGGAGGTTAAAATACTTAACTGGGAATTAATCGATAAGTTTGAACAAGCCAAAATCGATATGGGAGAAAGTTCCGCTTTAGCAATGTATAAAGACCCTAGGAAGTCTAAAGTAAAAATTCCTTTACATTTTGAGAATAAACCAACATGGATAGATGATGTTATCAGAACAGCTACTCGAACATCATTAGAAATGAAAACTGGGAGCCGGCTACCTACATCGACTTAGTGTAGTTTTAACTAAATAGGGAGCTACATATATGTAGCTCCCAGGCAATTAATTAAATGAAAGAAACCACACACATCAGTTTAGTGTTATCTTGTTAATATTGATTTATCGGAGGCGATGATTATGGCAAGTCCAGTGACTCTTAATGGTGACACTCTTGAGCACCAATTATTAGAAGTTATTGAACAGGTTCAGAGAGCGCAAATAAGTGGGACTAGAAACCCTGACGGTGTAACGGTAGTCACAACTTATACCCGCAACATGGCAACTGGAGCCGTGACAGTATCCCTAACAATTCCCACTGACGATGTATTGAATGCCACCAGTGGTTCTATTGATGTAATAGCTATCCCCGTGTTCATTGACGACTAGGGTTCATTAACTAGGTAGACAACAATAGTGTTAATGTCTACCTATCTAAGGTTTTGTTTGATAATTAATGAGGTTAAATTATGCCGTTAAATGATGCGTATAATAAATATAAAGCCGAGTTTGTTGCTAAACTAGCGCAACCAAAGGGTACTTGCCTTGGAAGGTCTCTAATGGTTGAGGCCCCCGTAGATAAAACCAGTAAACACGTCATCCCTATGCCTATGTTGCTGCTTTATACACTATCTGGAAACGCACTGGGGCTTGAACCAAGCGAGGTTAGGGGTTTAACTATTTGGAAACCGCCGGTAAGAAGTACTAGCACTTATACAAACGCCAATAGACGTAATATTATCGTAGGTTCGAGAGTTAGGGCATGGAAACGCTCGGAATATACCAGGATTTTCGTAGAAGCTCCCCTAGATACGCAGGGTGTTTGGCGTACCTATACGACATCGGGAACAAACGCAGGCGAAAGAAAGCTAAGATTTATTAGTTTAAAAGTTCCGCTAATTTTTTCTATCAGTTCTTTATTGTATGTATTCGCGAAATATTGGAGTAAAAAACCAGCGTCAATCAGAACTTACAATTCAATGTTCCGTATTCCTGCATCTGATGACATGACCTTAGCTAAATTAGGGGAATTAACAACAGGCAAAACTGAAGCACCAAACCAAGTACAAGGAAACCTTAGCGCTTTACCTGAGAAAACAGGCAACAAACCATAATAACTATCTTGTTGCTAATTATATACCCGTTAAATCACAAAATAGGATTAACGAGTTTTTTGTATTGGTTATTATTTGTACATTCTATATATACTTAATGTAATACTTGATATTTTTATAAATAAGTGTAAATTGTATAATTTATGTTTATTTTTAATAAATTAATTAGATAAGATAATTTTAATTAAATACAGTGAATTCAAAAGAGCAAGGTAACTATACAGTTACAGAATCAATTGAAGGTAGCGTAACTGTAGAAAATGTAACTAATGTCAATACTAATAAAGTATTGACTCCTACAGAATACAAAGAGACGTTGAGTCGGTTTAATCAGTTTACTAAGTTTCTGGAGTTGGTTAATACTTACCTTCCTTACCCCAAAACTTCATTAATTCAATCATTGACCAACAAACTCCAAACGTCGGAGATTATCAACTCAAATACCTTTTATCTGACATATTCAGAGATTGCCACACTTAAACGAGTCACCAACGCAATCCTGACGCTATTAAAAGCAGGGGGGGTGAAGCTGCCTCGTAAGGTTACGGGAGCCATACAGGATGATATTAACGCCCTAGAAGACCACCTACTGGGCTCTGAGAGTGATTTAGAGCATGAAGATAATGAAGTCAACCCATTTTCTAGTTGGTTAGATTAAGGGGTCTAGCATAAAGTCACCTTGCATATAAATTGTCTAGTGAAGTGTGAATTAAAAAATATGCAAGGTGGCAGTCAACAAGTATTAGGAAATTATAGCATGATACCACGTCATTGGTCCGAGGTTAGACTTAACCTACGAAACATCGCGTTAACCCCCTTGATGTATATCGGTCATTCCCTATATATCAAAGTTCCAATTTCTTACAAGCGAGCTGAGATAAAATATGAGTTAACCCTGGTTAAGTTTGATAAGGATTTCATCGCTTATTTTATAGGCAAAATTCTTAAAAAATTAATACCATTACATCCTGACAAACTTGAGGAAATTTGTACAGAAGCCCTAGAGTTCTACAGGGCTGAATGGGATATATATCAAGCCGAAAACGGCGGGGATAGAGAACCTGATAATCCTAATACATCTTTCGGAGTGTACCCAAAAGATGAAAAATAAATACAATGCTAGAGGGCAAAAAATAGACGGCTATTATTTTCCAAGTGCATTTGAGTGTCGGGTTTATCACCTTCTACGAAAACATGATAATCAATTAATTGTTCACCCTAAAATGACATTAATTGAACATGCAAAACCTTGGAAAAATATCACCTAGACCCCCGACTTTTATAGTCCGTTCTTTAATCGTTACATCGAAGTTAAGGGATTATTAACTGATTCATTTAAGCTAAAAATGCAATTATTGCAGTACCTTAATCCTGGCTTAGTCAATCAGTGTTGGTTTGTTGTAAGGGAGACATCCTACCGATGGCAAGGCATCTCATTTATCAATATCGACGAGTTTCAGGAGATTTTAAACAACTTAGAAATTCCAAGGGCAAACAATGAATAAACTACACTACAAGGGGTTATTTTCTATTGACGGTGAGTTCATAAACACCACCTATAACCCACACCTATTTGAGTCAGAAACCACTCAAATAGCCTACCGGATACTAACCCCTATAAAGGAACATAAAACCCAGAAAATCCTTGATTTAGCTTATTCCTATATGGGTTGTTATAGCCCTAGGACTACAGAGGTCACGCTACAGCAAGGTTGACAAATGAAGGCAGCCTACGAGTATCAATTGTTGGCAACTCTCAATTTTGGGAGGTATGCAAAAAAATCTCAAACGTCATAATCAATCAATCATCAAAGGATAATTAATCATGAGTATCGGATATTACGGCAAAAAACAGGACGATAAATTTAGTTATTGCAGTGCAGTTAAGCCCGGTGAAACGGCAACCTTTCTAATTGTTGATTATGCATAATTCCGAATTAAGTCACCTCATTTATGGATATTCGGGAAAGGTGTATCAGGGGATTTTTCTAACTTCAATGATAAGGATTGGAGTTATTCCAAAGGTGATAAAGAATTAATTGCTGTACGGTTTTATATTGAAAAATACGAGACTGAAT
>NZ_PKGG01000640.1:0-300 GCF_046480465.1 Arthrospira sp. PCC 8006 | reverse complement strand
AAGGAAGCGCATAGCAAGCAAGATCTTGCCGCTATTGATGCCGCTACCGAAAAGGTAAATGAGGCTTGGAAAAATGCTTCCGAAGACCTCTACAAAGCTCAACAAGAAGCAGGTCAAGGTGGCCCTGAAGCTGGAAACGCTGAGGGAGGAAGCCCCGACGACGTGACAGATGTGGAGTATGAAGAGGTAAAAGATGATGAAGACAAGAAGTAATTCTTCGAAACATTCATAAATTGAAAGCCGAGAGCGATTGTTGCTCTCGGTTTTTTTTTTGCACCATCCTAACAATTCAGACGCAAT
>NZ_PKGG01000374.1:0-2944 GCF_046480465.1 Arthrospira sp. PCC 8006 | reverse complement strand
GGGTGCAGTGGTCGTTACCGGAGTTGTTTTTTTATGAACGCAAGATTCATCAAAATTACCTCGATAGTCGTGAGGAATATAAAAGGGCGAATCGGGATATTAAAACGATAGAGGAGACGATTCGGACTTTTCCGCCGAATATTGCGACGACTGTGCCGCCGGATTTGTCGGAGGACGAGTTAAGGTCATTAAAGCAGGAAATTAAGAATTTGTTGGATTTATCGTTGCGCTATTCTCAACGAATGCGGAGTTTGGTCACGTTCGAGAATACGATCGCCATCAACCGGCAAAATTATCTCAATACTCTGACACGCATGGAGATAAAAAGTCAAAGTGATTTGACCGGGTGGCGGAATAAGGCGAATCAGATTTTTGGGATGTTTCAGGGACAAATAAAAGCGGATTTGATTTATCTGCAACAAGGGGAAAGACTGCTAGATACGGCTATTAATACGATTCGCGGTTTGGTGGAAATTGACCAAGCAGAACGCGATCGCGCCCTAGAACATCAAATCCAAGCGGCTGGGTGGGGAATTGCGGTGGGGGCGATCGTAGCTTCGACTTCGGGGCTGATTTTTCAGGAGAAAATGACCTTTCCCTGGGAAGCTAATCGAGGTGATAATGTGCATCCTTTTACTATTGCTGTGGTGCTGAGTTTCGGTGCCGCTGTGGTGGCATGGTTGGGCGCTAAATGCTGGATTAAGTGCAGTAAAAAAAGGCGATCGCCCTCCCCTGGGGTAAACAAGCGAAGCCAACAGCCGTGAGGGTGACTCCAGCAGACAGGAGATAACGACAATCGCCGTCATGATCAGAGCCATTAAGGATAATTGATATTAGGGCGATCGTGCCGGGTGTCCGGAGGATGTATCGCCATCAGTAGTCTAGTGGCTTATTTAGCCTTCAAAGCTGCCAAATATGGGATTAAAAAAAGGCGATCCGGATCGTGATTTCACTAGATTAAAGCTACTTAATTTCCTGAATGTTTAATCATCATCATCAAACTCGATCCGGGTAGTATGACCTGGGTCGGATTCGGTGATATCATTGGCTGCTAAGTCTTCTAAATCTGGGATATCTAATTGCTTATTTAGGTGAATATCATTAACAAGTTTTAAGCGAATTAAAAGCCTCGGTCCAGTGTGTCCTAAGCGCACCACCATACCATCTACAATTCGCCTCTTGTTAACCATCTGATTATTAACATAAGTGCCATTAGCACCAAAATTCACTAATTCCCATCCAGATGTTTTATTCCACAATTCCAGATGATGTCTTGAAACCACGGCACTACCAATAATAACATCATTATCTTTCGAGCGACCAATACGCAAGATTGGTTTATCCTCAAAAGTCCAACGATGTAGAGGAACAGGTCGGCTAGAATGAAGCAGGATGAGAGTAATCACACCAAAATTTAAGAGGCCAAAAATATACAACAAAGTCCTGAAAGATAGATAACCAACCTACAAGTTATAGCTATTTTTGGCAATGTATACCAAGTTGTAAGCTTGTGATAAGATGTGCGGTAAATTACTACAATCAGACAGTTTGAACCATTGAATAAGCAGGTGCAAAAAAAATCACATTCAGACATAAAAACTGATTTTATGGGAGCGGAAAGTTTCAGTTTTATGATATGGTCATTGTCCGTCATTTTTCCCACCTACTTAGTCATCTAATTTAGCCATTATGGCTGGCTATAATCATTATTTTAGGGATTTTCGGCATCAGCAGTGTCGGATGATTTAGTATCCTCCTTGTCTAAGTTGTTCTCAGCACTATCCGATGAGGATTTCCCCAACTCTTGGGCATATTTTTTTAAGCCTTCCAGGTCGCTGAGAGTCTGTTCAAAATCGTACTGTAAAAATCCCGCCGCCTGACGAATTTTTTGATCCAAGCCTTCTGTATACTGGGGAGGATTTTCAACCATTGATTCCGACACAATTACTCGCTTACTACCCGCGCTGGTCATGGCTGATGCTGGCATAATATAGATCCCCTGTAAAATGCCTCGCAAACCACCATCAGTTTTGAACAAGTAATTAGTCACTGTACCTGTATCATTTTTAATTAGATAGTCAACCAGAACCCCGACTTTTTTACCAGCATCTGTCCAGACTTCATGACCCATGCTAGAATCCGCATTTTCTGGCAATAAAAACTCATCCTCATCGGTGGATTTATTCACCAAAACAGCATCGACCCCAATAGTATCAATTTGTTGCCAACTAAATGCCCGTTTTTTGCCTCCTACTGGTAACATGCCTGACTTGGTGGTGAAGCCTATCACTTGGTTGGAGTTCAGATCGACTGCAATTTCTTCGATGTCGCCTAATTTTTCTACAGTTTGGCGATCGAGGACTAGCCGACCGATTAGGTCACTACGTTTGATGATTCCTTTCTTAGTGTTCATAGCAAATTTTTTCCTTGATAGGTGCTATTAATTGTAACATAATTGTTGACAAAGCACAGCTAATATGTTAATTAGGTGGCTGGCGGCTGGGTCAGGTTTTAGGACAACTGAAAAATAAACGACACCATATCCCCTTTACCTAAAGCAATACGATCGCCTGGTCGCAAGCGATGACGGTTTCCTTTTGGCAGAGGAATATTGTTAATATATGTTCCGTTAGAACTACCCACGTCCTCAATATAATAGGCATCTCCTTCTGGGCGAATATTAGCATGAGTTCGGGAAACAATTTCCGCATTAGCAAATCCAGAAACATCTATATCCGGGGGTACTAAATCATTAGGTTTGCCAATATGAATCACGGGTAAGTTGTGGGGGATTTCCAGCAGGGTTTGACTTTGAACATGAACCAATTTAGCGGTTTGTTGCTGGAGTTGGGTCGCGGGAGTTCCCACATTAGCCACTGCTGGGGGAGAGGGGAATATGGGGTCTGGTTGTGGTGGGACTGTTGACTGAGTTGGGGGTTGTACT
>NZ_PKGG01000256.1:0-6662 GCF_046480465.1 Arthrospira sp. PCC 8006 | reverse complement strand
CTCTCCAATCGCTTCCGCATTAAGCCAAATTCCTTATCCCCCCGTCGCTTGTGTCGTACTCGCCTATCCTAAATCACCTTAAAACAACAACTCAAAGGCTTTGGTAATTTAATTCCCCGCCATCAAGGAATCCGTACCCTCGGCACTATTTGGACCTCCAGTTTATTCCCCGGTCGCGCCCCAGAATCTTGGCAAGTCCTCAGCAATTATATTGGGGGTGCTACAGACCCTGAAATTGGCGAAATGGATGATGATCAAATTGTCGCCGCCGTTCATCAAGACCTACGCCAAATTCTGCTGGCTGAAGATGTCCCCCCCAAAGTCTTGGCTGTCCATCTCTGGCGGCGCGCTATCCCACAATATACTCTCGGTCATCAAGATCGCCTAAATTCCATCAATGCTGGATTGCGATCGCTTCCCGGACTTTATCTGTGTAGCAACTATATTGATGGGGTTTCCGTCGGTGACTGTGTGAGGCGCGGTCAGCAATGGGCATCGCAAATTCAGTCCCACCTTCATCCAACAGCCAACTAATCACCACTAGGGAGTCTTGGCCCTCCCTTCAGTTTATGTTAACTTTTGTAACGAAATGTTAAGAATTGTTGCGAAAAATTTTTTCTGGGGGAGGTTGCTTGCTTTTGGGTTGCGCTTCTGGTATTATTTTAAATAATGGGAATATTTCCAAAATTATTATTTGTGTACAGATTCCGATTATGTAAAATATGTCAATATTTTACCCCGGCTTCCCCCTGCCTGTCAACCCCTTAACCCCCTAAAATTCGTGAGTTTAAGGCCTAGGTTCTTCACTACCACGGCGATCGAACATATACCCCACCCCGCGAATCGTTTTAATCAACACAGGTTTATCTGTGTCCGGCTCAATCTTTTTGCGAATTTGACCAATATGAACATCAACTACCCGCTGTTCGCCCTCATATTCATAATCCCAAACCTCCTGTAGCAGTTCTGAGCGTCGCCAAGCCCTACCAGGCTTTTTCGCTAAACAGTAAAGTAGGTCAAACTCCAGGGCACTGAGGGAGATTTGGCGATCGCGAATATAGACCTCGCGACGTACCGGGTCAATCACCAGATCCCCATAGGTCAAGCTCCGCATTTCCGTCTCTTCTACAGAACGCTGTCGCTTCAAAATCGCCCGCACTCTCGCCCCTAGTTCTGCCAAACCAAAGGGCTTAGTAATATAGTCATCAGCCCCCAGATCAAAACCCTTAATCTTATCAGCCTCCCCAGTCAAACTGGTAAGAAGCAAAACAAATACCCGCGTCCGGCTCTGCATTTCCTGGCACAGGGCAAAACCCGTGGTATCAGGCAGGTTAACGTCCAGAATCACCAGATCGGGATTAAATGCGTCAAACAATTGCAGCGCCGTCTCACCATCTTTTGCCGACTCAACCTCATAGTTTTGTTGAGTCAGATACCGAGAAATTAAATTGCGGATTGCCGGGTCGTCATCAACCACAAGAATCTTTTGAGAGGCCATAACCACAAGAAGAGCGTGAGCATGGGGCAAAAATACAAGCCTTGCCTTGCCGGGATAGCGTCCGTCTTGATTTTTTTATGGATTTCAAGATAAGTAACGCCATATTTCCGGGAGCAGATGACCGGGAATCTTAGATAGGGCTTGGTTTTGACCTAATGGGCCCGATTCCTGGTACAAAGCGCGTAGGGTTCGGACTAGATGATTGAACGCCAAACGATGACGTTCCGACTCTAGGGCGGTGGCACTTCCTTCTTCAGGAATCGCCTCATAGGAACCTGCCATCAGGTGATGGTGCAGTGCTTTCTCTAGGTGAGAAACCCTTTGTTCACAGCGAGGACAGAGCGCTTGATCTGTTGCCAAACGATAATAAGCAAGTCCTAAGTTATTGTGAGTTGCCAAGGTATCGAATGTCAACTGCGTGGGACTCAGTTGTTGGGCTAGGGTTAAGGTTTTTTCATAAGCTGCGATCGCCTCATTCAATGATTTACTGCGCTCTTCTGGTTCCTCCTGATACATGGCTAAATGCCAACAGGCTGTCCCCAGGTTATTTTCAGTAGTTGCACAAGCAACCGGATCCGCTTTGGACGTGCGATATTTTAATGCTTTTCGGTAGCTATAAATCGCCTTTTGCAGCCACCTTTTTGAAGGCTGATGCTGTGCTAGATTCCAGTAAGCTGTCCCCAGGTTAGCCTGAATCATAGCATAGTGCTGAGGCTCCTTATTCTCCGAATAGCCCCGCAAAGCCTCCCCATAAGCTGCGATCGCCGCTTTTAAATTAACCACTGGTTCAATATGTTGGGCGCGTGTCCAATAAGCTGTTCCCAAATTATTTTGGATAGCTCGATAATCTAGCCCTTGAGAATCACATAGACGGCCCTGGTCCTTAACCAATTTCAGATAGTTGATAGCTTCTTCATAAACAGTAATCGACTGTTGTAAATTCTCAACTGGCTCCCGAATTGTCCCTAAATCTGTATAAGCAGCACCCAGGTTCTTTAGCACTCTAACATAAATATAGCCGTCGGAGTTCGGCTTAACTTTCATTAACCCGGTTTGATAACAGATAATACTCATCTCCAGATGCGCCAACGCCTGGCCACCCTGATGTAGAGATTTTCGCGTCTGCTGAAATAGCATCCAGTGGAAAGTACCAAGATCGTTGTAGATATTAACCGCATCTAAACCCTTCGGTAAAGCACTATTTGACTCTAACAGCATTTCCCACTCATCCAATTGCTCTACCACCTCCTTATAGGCTTCTATAGCCTCATTTAGTAGTGGCACAGTACCATTACCCTTAGATATGCGATCGCGATACATATAAGCCCGTTTTAAACAGCTCTGTAGATATTCCTGTGAATATACCAGCCCCGACGGTGAACCATCTATTGGCTCAGTTTGAGCGACCCTTTCACCCTTCGGCCGCTCTACAGACGAGATCACCCTCTCTCTCTCTGATTCTGATTTATGTATACCCGGCGAATGCTGCCCTGATAAAGCCTGATCATACACCGGACTAGGGTCCCCCACAAATTTAAATATACCCCTATGCAAGCGCCAAAATTCCGGCGCTGACTGTTGAATACAGCACAGCCAAGGCGATGATACCCACAGCAGCACACTTAACTCAAATTCGATTAACTTAGATTCAGCTTCCCGCAAATAGTTCAAAAAAGACCATTGAATACCAGCAGGTTGTCTAGTCAACTTTTCAACCCCTAAAATCTGGAAAGCTAGGGGAGAGCCAGGATTTTCACTTTTCCAGCGGCACATTTGAGCAATAGGGTTGGGGTCAGTTAATTCCAAATGCAGCGTCACCAACTTAGAACTAACCTGCTTTCGGGTTGTGATCTCTTCCTCGCCAGACCTATCACCAGCCCCTACCCGGTCTATAGTATCTGCTCCATCTGTACTCAGAAGATCCTCAGAACCTAGTTCCGTTTCCAAACTACTCGCCATTTGATGCAACAGACTCAGGTGATCACATACTGCCACAAAAACCTGTTGTCCCAAACCTAATCTTAAAGCCTGCTTCAACTGAGTATAAAGCTGCTTATTTGTGGCGTAACTACTAGAGAAGGTTGTATTAGTTGCGGTCATTCCATGCAGAAAAAATAACATTGATACTGGCCTGATATGATCTCATTCAAGCCAGCATCATCACTACAGGAATTTCTCCACCGATTCTAAGACGCAGCTACCGCAATAGCTAACACACCAGCCACAAAAACCGCAGCCAGCGCCCCCCAAACTATGTAGTTACGCTTCTGAGTTTTATTGGGAGGTTCCGCCGTATAAACTTTTGGTTCTACAGCAAAATTATTGACGAGTCCATCCTCTTCGGTTGTATAAGGCATTCGTATATAGTCCTGATCTTATTCCTGTCATCAATCTTAACAAAATTTGGCGACACCCCCAGAAACTTTAGAAAATTTTAGCATTCTCAAAAGTTCGCTCCTGTGATTGTACCCGTGAGAGGGGAAGAAGCGATCGCATAATCCTTAACCGGAATACGTCCCGCCAAATAAGCCATACGTCCCGCTTTCGCCGCCATTCCCATAGCATTCGCCATCATAGATGGTTTACTCGCCAAAGCGATCGCCGAATTAATCAGCAAAGCATCAGCCCCCATTTCCATAGCCATAGCCGCCTCACTGGGCGTACCAATACCCGCATCTACCACCACCGGCACCTTAGCATTATCAATAATAATCTGAATATTGGCTGCATTTCTAATCCCCTGACCAGATCCGATAGGAGATCCCAAAGGCATCACCGTCGCACAACCCGCCTCTTCCAAATGTTTAGCCAACAGAGGATCAGCATTAATATAAGGCAAAACCGCAAACCCTTCTTTTACCAATTGTTCCGCCGCCTTCAGAGTTCCTATGGGGTCAGGTAGTAAATATTTAGAATCAGGAATCACCTCTAACTTCACAAAATTATTGTCTTCCTGACCCAATAACTTAGCCATTTCCCGACCCAGACGCGCCACCCGCACCGCATCTTCCGCCGTTTGACAGCCAGCAGTATTAGGTAACATCCAAATTTTCGACCAGTCGATCGCCTCCGCCAGCCCCTCATGTCCCGGAGCCTGAGTTTGCACCCGTCTAACCGCCACCGTAACTATCTCACAGCCACTAGAAACAATACTTTCCTGCATTTCTTCTAAACTGCGATATTTGCCAGTTCCCGTCATCAAACGCGATGTAAATGACCTACCAGCGATCGTTAGCGGTGAATCAACAGGTTGTGATACTGGTTTTTCAACAGTTTGCATAGAATCATCCTTCAACTTGAGACAAAGGGGATAGTACAGACAACACAGATATTGTCCCTGCCCTGGCGGGAAATTCATTAAATACCTGAGCCACCAGCAATTATCCATTATCCCGCTTCCCGCCCCACCGATAATCACCGGAGGCGAGAAGCGGTAGTTACAGAAGGTTATCAAAACCCAGGTATCAGACCGTAAGAGTCTGAAGCAATTCCCGCTTGAGTAATTCCACCTTATCAGTTTTTTCCCAAGGTAGATCGAGATCCGTCCGTCCCATGTGACCATAGGCTGCCACATCTTGGAAGAAACGACCTCCCCGCAGGCCTGGTAAATCCCGCAGGTTAAACTCTTGAATCATACCAGCCGGACGCAACTCAAAGTTTTCTTGCACCACTTTCAGCAGTTGTTGCTCATCCACCTTACCCGTGCCAAAAGTCTCAATAAATAGACTAACAGGACGAGCCACCCCGATCGCATAACTTACCTGAACCTCGCACTTATCCGCAAAACCAGCAGCCACAATATTTTTAGCAATATAGCGGCAAGCATAAGCAGCGCTGCGGTCTACTTTCGTGGGGTCTTTCCCAGAAAAAGCGCCGCCCCCATGTCTCGAATAACCGCCATAGGTATCAATAATAATCTTACGACCCGTTAAACCAGAATCCCCTTGAGGTCCACCAACCACGAATTTACCAGTAGGGTTAACTAACAAGCGAGTATTTTCGTCAGGTTTAATATCAATCCCTTCCCAAGCTGGAGTGATCACCTCAGCTAACAAATCTTCTTTGATGCGATCTTGGACCGCTTGGGGGTCAGTAATATCGCCAATAGTTGCTGTATGTTGGGTTGAGATCAAAATCGTGTCTATTCTGACCGGGCGATCGTTTTCGTAAGCAATAGTAACTTGAGTTTTGCCATCAGGTCGCAAGTAAGGCAAAGTACCATTTTTACGAACAGCCGTCAATTGTCTAGCCATCCGGTGAGCTAAACTGATCGGCATAGGCATCAGTTCCGGGGTCTCATTACACGCAAAACCGAACATCAACCCCTGATCACCAGCACCGATAGAGTCCAAAGCAGCTTCACTCAGTTTTTCCCGATTTTCCTGGGCTTGGTCAACACCTTGAGCAATATCTGGCGACTGTTCATCAAGGGCAACTAATACTGAACAGCTATCTGCTGAAAAGCCATTTTCCGCGTGGACATAGCCAATTTCGGCAATCTTTTGACGGGCTAGTCCGATATAATTAACTTGAGCTTTAGTAGTAATCTCCCCAGTAATCAGAACTAAGCCTGTGTTGACAACTACTTCCGCCGCTACCCTACTTTTAGGGTCTTGAGCCAGGAGAGCATCCAAAATGGTATCAGAAATTTGGTCGCAGATTTTATCAGGATGACCCTCTGTCACTGACTCAGAGGTAAACAGATATTGACGATTAGACAAGGCTTTCCTCCTGTTGGATCATTGATTGTTAGCCGTTCACTACCCCGTAGTAATCCCGTCCAATATACCAAACTCCCTACAACGGATCATGAAAGTTTGACGATTTAATGGGTTTCCTACGGACTGTTTCTCAAGAATCTGCTGGAGATAGAAACTAATTGGAGACTCCCCCGGTAATAATTGCGATCGCATCAAGTGTCGAAATTACCACATCAGCCATCTGTAAATCATGGCTCCATGGTTGCCAACAAATACCGATCGCACCTGCCGCTCCGGCTTCTTTCGCCATTTGCATATCCCCAGCAGAGTCTCCCACCATTAACGTTTTACCTGGTTCTACCCCCAGTTCTTGGCAACTCTGAACAAATAGCGCCGGGTTCGGTTTCGCTAAATTTTCACTAGCCCCCTTCTGTAGTTCTATATATCGCTCCAACTTATGTCGG
>NZ_PKGG01000089.1:0-18865 GCF_046480465.1 Arthrospira sp. PCC 8006 | reverse complement strand
TATACCATTGCAAGGGTTTATCCAAGAAACTCTCTTCAATATGATTTTCTTGGGTGTTTTAGCCTCTGTTAGTTATGGTATTGTCCAATCTATCCGGGGACAGTATGCAGAAATTCCGACCATCTCCGATGCGGTTTATATGCAGGTTCGCTAGAATTAGCAACTGTTAATATCTGGGGGCGGTCTTAGGGGCTGCCCTTGTTTTTCGAGATTCGGAAATAACCATTATATAGTAATCTCAAAAATACTGCCTTGTGGTTGGTTGGGGATAACTCTAATGTGTCCGCCATGGGCTTCCACAACCATTTTACAAAAAGCCAATCCCAAACCAATTTGAGATACATTTTTTACCAGTTTCCCGATGTCATATTTATTAAAAATACTCGCTCTAAATTCCTCCGGTACTCCCGGACCAAAATCAACTACTTGGACCCTAGCACCTTTGGGGGTAAGATAATCAGCATTAATAATAATTTCACTATGACGGGGTGAGAATTTAGTGGCGTTGGAAAGTAAGTTATCCAAAACTCGTGTAAATAGTGCCTCATCAACCTTAATCGTACCACCGGGCGCGGGAAGTTTACAAATAAGTTGGATATTTTTTTGAGTGGCGATAACCTGGAAATTTTCCACAGTGGATTGAATAGTAGTAGACAAATCAACCTCGGTCAAATTTAACTCAAGGTGTCGGTTTTCCATTTTACCCATGATTACCAAGTCGTTAATTAAGGCTTGTAAACGTTGGGCGGAGATTAAGCATTTACCAATTTTATCTTCAATTTTATGGGGAAGTTCTGTCCTCTGTAAAAGATATAGGCTAAATAATAAACTCATTAAAGGATTCCGCAGATCATGAACTATCATATTAACCATATCTTCGCGG
This sequence comes from Arthrospira sp. PCC 8006, assembly GCF_046480465.1. Taxonomy (NCBI): domain Bacteria; kingdom Bacillati; phylum Cyanobacteriota; class Cyanophyceae; order Oscillatoriales; family Microcoleaceae; genus Arthrospira; species Arthrospira sp. PCC 8006. Next base: position 17,982 of record NZ_PKGG01000089.1, on the reverse strand, counting down.
GATTTTAGAATAGCTTCCAGGTCATCATATTGAGACTTTATCCGCAACATAGAGTTAACTCTAGCAACGAGTTCCACCCGATTAATGGGTTTGCTAATAAAATCATCAGCCCCGGTTTGTAAGCAGCGGGCGAGGTCTTCTTTACTGTCTAAGGCGGTGACCATAATAATGGGTAAAGTTTGCCATTTGCGAATGTCTTTAATAGCGCGACAAACTTGCTGGCCATCCATGTCGGGCATCATGACATCGAGTAAAATTAAATGGGGTTGCAGTATATCCAAGGAGGCGATCGCCCGAGTCCCATTAGATGTATAATGCAACTGATAATTTTGGTCTGATAATAAAGTTTCGATTACATCAAAATTATCGGGGTCATCATCTACAATCAGAATAGATGGCAAGGAAGATGTCATAAGTTAACTTTTCAGATGATATCCCAGTAGTTGTCGCAACTACCAAGACACGGGAGCCAGTATAATTTGGGCTATTATAACATACATTTACCAACAAGGCTCTCCCAAAAGTAGACTATCGCAACCGCCAGACGGTGTATCTCGCAGTCGAGAACCTAATCCCTCAAAAGAACTGTAACTATCATAAATGTTAGGAATTACATCTTGAGGGTCATCAAAGCTGCCCACAGGAACAGATCCGATCGCAAAATCGACGGTTCCGGTGCTACTTCTGGCGGGAATGGCGGTAAGGGCGGCTTGAATGATTTGGGGCTGTGGGGGATTAATATTAAATGATAGATTTAAACCCGTGCGCCGAATTAAGCCCATAAAATTATTAAAGGCTTGAGCGCTACTAAATCGGGTTCGTAGGGTGGCTGGGTCAGCGCGTCCGCTTCCTTGACCTTCGATGGCAAAATCCCCAGACTCAAAGGCTTGGGCGTTGGGGGCATTACTAACGGAACAGAATTGATTAACCAGTTGGGCTTTACCGCCGGAACCCCGACCGTGAACGCCGACGACGCGACCTTGGTTGTCAAATACAGGACCGCCACTCATTCCGGGACGGGTATTGTCTAAGTAAAAAATGCTATAACCGTTTTCGCTACTGGCGGGGTTAACTACTCCGGTGACGGGTCCCCAGGTAAATCGTCTTTGGCGACGGGTGGCTCTCCCGGTACAGCGTCCGGTGGTGGCATCTCTTTCTTTTTCGGGGTCAGGCCAGCCGGAAACATAAATGGGGTCGCCGACATTGAGGGAGTTTTCTGTGGCGGAAGGGGCTACGGGATAGTGACGATCGCTTTCAAATACTACTACGGCTAGATCTGGTCCGTCTACTCTGGTGGGTAGGGTGATGGAATAACAGCCAAATCTGATTAAATTTCCTGGGGTGGGAGAACCGTTGAGGGGACAGCCTCGCCCATCGTTGGGTTGTTGGACTATATGAACTTTACCGTCACTGGTGCGGATACCGTAAGATATCCCAGCATTTAGGTCTCGCTGTCGGAAGTTGTGGCTAACAGTGAGAACATAGTGGCGATTACCTTCGCGGGCGATAATGACCCCGGAACCGGGATGCCATACGCCATCGGGGTTGTTTTGGCCCGCTTGGGGATTTCTGTAGTTATTTTCTAGGGCTTCGATGAGTTCGGGTCGAAGTGCTGGCGCAATTAATACGGTGGTTTGGCTGGCGATGGAGTTGATTTCTGCGGGGGAAAGTGCAGCCATGGCGGCGGGGGCTAGAGTCGCTAATAGGGAGACTCCGGCTAACAGTAGTAGATTTTGAGTAAGCGATCGCATTTTGATCATTGTTCCTAACCTGATATTTATTCTGGTTTACCAAAACCATTGGGAGGGTGAGGATACGGGAGAAACGGGTTCAACAGGGGGTGAGGGTTTGGGGTTGATGGTGTTTGCTGATGTGAAATTGGGGGCGAGTTGTAACACGGTGTGAATGGGAACCGCCCAACTGTACTCAACTAATTTGGCGGCTTCGGCGGGGTCGGGGGATGAACCGTCTACAAATTGATAGGCATTTCCCCACAGTGGATATTTGTGCATTCCATTAATGGCGACAAGTTCTCCTCGGCGATTTAATAGGGGTCCGCCACTCATTCCTGAAAAAATGTCGTTGGTGTATCCTACCTGATAACCTCCGATAAATGGCTGTGGCATCCACCGGGAGACTTGACCTTGTGTAATCACAAACCCTTGGGGGGCTGATGGGTCGGGTTCTAAGGGAAATCCGGCGGCGATTACGGTTTCTCCTAGGGCTACTGGTGTGGGGGCGATCGCTGCTACATTATAGGAGTGATCTACACTGCGAAATTGCACAATCCCTAAATCATTGTGAAACCAAGATATAGAGTTAACTATTTCGGCGGTATGGATGCGGTTATCGTAGGTCTGGACTCGATAATTTTGCCCTCCCCCTGGTAGCAAAACATGATCATTGGTGACGACTGTATAAATGCCACCCTGATGGTCAATAATCACCCCGGTTCCCCACATCCTTCCTGAGTAAACGCGGACAGTAATCTGTCTAGCTTTTTGGTGCAGGGCGGCTGTTGCGGGAATTGGTAGATTGGTGTTGGCGGCTAGGGTTGGTTCCGGCTGCAATTGTCTGGTTTCTTCTTCTGTCAGCACTTGTGCTTGACAGCTTAATCCTAACAGGGGAAAACCAATGGCGATCGCCCTGGCTAAAAATTTGAGTAATTGCTGCACCTTAGATACTTGGTAGATATTTTAGGGCTCACCATGCCGTCCCAGGTTGAGAACTGGGGGGGGTTGATGGTGTGGTGGGTGTGGGGGTAGCGGCTTCGGCGGGAACTCCCCCTAAAAATTGGTCAAAGTTGATGTAAACACCTGCATCATCTTCGCTTTCAAATAGGATATCACTGGCTCCTCGGCGGATGTTGAACAGTCGCTGAAGTTTACTTTCGGCGGGTTCGGGGTCGTCCGCTTTCATGGTAAATAATATGGTGTTACTAGCACAGGGCATTCCATGATCGGAAACTACGCAAATTACTGGTAAATTGTTGACATATCCGGCGGTTAGATATTTCAGTTGTCCGGTATGGGAAAAGTTGGTAAACCTTTGGGCGATTTCCTGACAGCGGCGTTCTGGGGAATAGCCAGAGGCACTGAAATATTCAGAATATAAGCTAACTACGGGTTTGTTTCCGGCGGGTGTGCGAGCGTAGACGGTGGGATAGCCTATGGGGGAGTTCATGTCGCAGTAAAAGGATGTTACTTGCGCTTGGGCGACATCAGGTGGCTGAAATACGGCGAAACTTCCCAAGGCAATGGCGGCTACAGTTGCTAGTTGCACAGTTGGATTTTTTTGCATTTTATAAGCCCTTGAGACCTTACCTTATATTATGGACGGTTTGGGGGCGATCGTCAAGTATTAAGAAATGATTATATTTTGGTGATTTTAGGAAAATTTATGCTAAATAATAATTCTAGTAACTTGGTGTAATCTAGTTAACCATAATCAGTTAGGCGGGTTAAGCAATGTTGCGGGTGAAATTATGAACCTGAACAATTGCTCCCGCCTTTCCCAGTTTAAATGGCTGTGGGTGGCTATTGTTAGAGCAAGTTTATATGGGTAAATGGTTGGGGATTATTTCCGGCGTAAGTGGCGACTATATGACCATCCCCAATTAATTGATATTTATAGGTAACTAACCCTTCTAAACCTACGGGACCCCTGGGGGGCAATTTTTGGGTACTGATACCGACTTCCGCCCCAAAACCATAGCGAAAACCATCAGCAAAACGGGTGGAACAGTTATGAAATACTCCGGCTGAATCTACAATAGACATAAAGGTTTGGGCGGCTTCTGGGTCTTCGGTAATGATGCCATCTGTATGACCTGAACCGTAGGTATTAATATGAGAAATGGCTGCTTCTAAATTTTCGACGACTTTAATTGAGAGAATTAAATCAGTATATTCTGTCTGCCAATCTGCGTCTGTGGCTGGGGGTATATCCAGGATTTTTTGGCTGTGATTATCTCCCCTTAATTCTACTCCTTTTTGTTGGAGTTCTGCGGCGATTTGGGGTAAAAATTTGGGTGCTATATCTTGATGGACTAACAGGGTTTCTAAGGCATTACAAGCGGCCGGATATTGGATTTTGGAGTCAATGACTATGGGTAGGGCTTTGGATATATCCGCCTCCCGGTCTATATAGAGGTGACAAATACCATCAGCATGACCTAAAACGGGAATCCGGGTATTTTCCTGGACGAATTGCACAAAAGAATTAGAACCCCTGGGGATAATTAAATCCACATATTTATCTAACTGTAATAACTCAATAATTTCGGAGCGAGTAGTTAATAACTGTACGACTTCGGGATTGACTGGGGTTGTTGCTAGTCCCTGGCGGATGGCTTTCACAAGTTCTCGACAGGAATGAATCGCCTCTTTTCCACCTTTTAATATTACGGCATTTCCAGACTTGATGGCTAAGGCGGAAATTTGAATAACGGCATCTGGTCGCGCCTCGAAGACTACTCCTAAGACTCCTAAAGGACAGGTTATCCGGCGCAAATTTAAGCCTTGGTCTAGTTCCCGATAAATTTGAATTTCACCTACTGGGTCGGCTAATTTTTCGACATCTCGCAAGCCGGAAATCGCGCCTTTTAATTTGGCTTCATCGAGTTTTAATCGGTTATAAAGAGGTTTGGCGATACCATCAGCTTGGGCTTGTTGACAGTCCATCTGGTTGGCGGCGAGAATGTCTGGGGCGGCATTTTCTAGGGCTGGGGCTATGGATGCGATCGCCTGATTTTTGGCATCTGTAGATAAAACAGCCAATTGGCGGGCTGCTGCTTGGGTTTTTTGGGCGGTTTCAATTAGCAACGGAGAAATAGTCATGGTCAGCAATTTATGTAAAATCTAGGTAAGCAGTTAGAGAAGAAGGCTATAATAATTATAGCAAACAATTGACCGGGAACCAATCAACTGTTAAATTTTCTGGTCTATAATATATCCAAATCACGGGCTAAATCTGGAGTGAAACCATGACTAAAAAACGGAAAAATTGGTTAACTATTGCTGGGATTGTGGGCGGGGTGCTGATTGTCCTGGCTGCTATCATCAATGTGACTTTATCAAGGGTGGATGGCGAATTGCAAAATTACCTAGAAAATATAGTGAGTTCAACCCTAGGAGTACCGACCGAAATTCAATCCTTGAGTTTGGATAAATTTCGGGGTGATTTGCGGGTTAATAATCTGACGATTAACAATCCTGATAATTTTAGCACTCCCCATGTTATCAAGATTTATCAGGTGGATATTGATGTGACTCCGAGAAGCCTGTTAACTGATGTGGTGGAAATCAATAATTTCGCGATTAACCATATTGATGTCAACATTGAACAGAGATTACTAAAAAACAATATCCTGGCGATTCTCAATAATCTGAAATCTACCCAACGGTCGGAACCGCGAACACCGTCGGAAACCCCAGAGGAAAAATCGCAAACTAAGCTCAAGCTGAACTTTGATGTTATCGATGTTCAGAATACTAAAGTTAATGTGACTTTAGCACCTTTGGGATTTGTCCAAGTCCTTGATTTTCAACTCCCTAATCTGCGCTTAACTAATGTATCATCAGATGACTTTGAAGAAATTCTGACCAGCGACTTTATTCGGGAAGTTGTGCAAGATATATTCGAGAGTATTATTAGAGATGGTGGGGAAAAAATCCCGGAGATTTTACAAGAGGCGATCGCCCCAGAAACTAATCCCAGGTAAATGATGATAACTTGTAGCCAGTTGATGGTAAAATGGTAATGGTTGTGTAAATATACGGTCACCAATTAATCATGTCTACTACCCCAATTATCTATATCCGTCGCGCGAACATTCTGCTACCGGATGGCAATTTCAGCTTAGGAGATGTTAAACTTGGCGGGGGGAAAATTCTGGAAATTAGTTCAGAACTTCCCGCCGCTGGAGAGTCGGAAACCGACCTAAATGCAGAGGGGTTAACTCTGTTACCGGGAGTAATTGACCCCCAGGTTCACTTTCGGGAACCGGGACTAGAATATAAAGAAGATTTATCAACAGCCAGTCGCGCCTGTGCTAAAGGTGGCGTTACCTCGTTTTTAGAGATGCCGAATACTCGCCCTTTAACTAGCACAAAGGAAGCGCTGGCGGATAAACTAGAAAGGGCGGCGCAAAAGTGTTTGGTAAATTATGGCTTTTTTATGGGGGCGACTCCTGAGAATTTACCGGATTTATTAGAGGCTAACCCGACTCCTGGGATTAAAATTTTTATGGGGTCAATGCACGGACCTTTGTTGGTCGATCACGAAGAAATTTTAGAGCCGATTTTTGCTAAAGGCGATCGCCTAATTGCGGTACACGCGGAAAACCAAGACCGGATTAATCGTCGGCGCGAGGAATTTGCGGGACAAACAGATCCAGCGATTCACTCCCAGATCCAAGATGAACAAGCCGCCCTAGAAGCCACCCAACTCGCCCTGAAGCTCTCTAAAAAATATCAACGAAGATTGCACATTTTGCATCTATCTACGGGTATAGAAGCGGAATTACTGCGACAGGATAAACCCGCCTGGGTAACTGCAGAAGTTACCCCCCAACATTTGGTGCTAAATATCACCGATTATGGTAAAATTGGAACCAAAGCTCAAATGAATCCGCCTTTGCGATCGCCTGAAAATAATGATGTTCTCTGGCGAGCGTTGTTAGATGGAGTTATCGACTTTATTGCTACTGATCACGCCCCCCACACCCTAGAAGAAAAAGCTAAACCATACCCAAATAGTCCTTCAGGAATGCCGGGAGTTGAGACATCCTTACCGGTGATGCTAACTCAGGCGATCGCCGTCGGACGTTGTAGTGTTGCCCAGGTATCTAACTGGATGTCAACAGCCGTAGCGAAAGGTTATAATATCCCTAATAAAGGAGCGATCGCCCCTGGTTATGATGCTGACTTAGTGTTAGTTGATTTAAACAATTATCGCCCAGTTTTAGCCTCAGAATTGCAAACTAAGTGTGGTTGGAGTCCCTTTGAAGGCTGGCAGTTAACCGGGTGGCCAGTGGTTACTATTGTCGGAGGTCAAGTAGTATATGACCATGGCAAACTTAACTTAGAAGTAAGAGGCAAAGCCTTGACATTTGACCATCAGTAAAAGCCCTAAAAATTTGCAAATATTGACGAACAGAAATTAAACCTATGGCACAATCAAAACTCAATAATGATCCGCTTTGGTTCAAAGATGCGATTATTTACGAAGTGCCAGTCCGCGCCTATTGTGATAGTAATGGCGATGGTATTGGCGACTTTGCTGGACTCACGGAAAAATTAGATTATCTCGAAGAACTCGGCATCACTGCCATCTGGATTTTACCATTTTTCCCATCTCCATTGCGAGATGATGGCTATGATATTTCCGATTACCGAGATGTTAACTCTATCTATGGTAATTTAGAGGATTTTAAAACCTTTCTTTATGCCGCCCATGAAAGGGGAATTAGGGTAATCATCGAGTTAGTAGTTAACCACACTTCCGACCAGCACCCGTGGTTTCAGCGGGCGAGGAGACTCCCCAAAGGCAGTAAAGAACGGGAATTTTATGTATGGAGTGATACCCCAGACAAATACCCAGAAGTGAGGATTATTTTCCAGGATTTTGAGACCTCTAACTGGGCGTGGGACCCGGTAGCAAAAGCCTATTATTGGCATCGTTTTTACTCCCATCAACCGGACTTAAATTATGAGAGTCCCGAATTGCAGCAAGCCGTGTTAGAACTTGCGGATTTTTGGTTAGTAATGGGAGTAGATGGGATGCGCTTAGATGCGGTTCCCTATCTGTGTGTGCAGGAAGGAACAAACTGCGAAAACCTCCCGCAAACCCATGCCTTTTTGAAAAGATTACGGGCTTATATTGATAGCAAATATGAGGATCGGATGCTATTAGCGGAAGCCAATCAATGGCCGGAAGATGCTGCCGCTTACTATGGGGAAGGTGATGAATGTCAGATGAATTTTCACTTTCCGTTAATGCCACGTTTGTTTATGGCATTACGAATGGAAGATAGTTTTCCGATTGTGGATATTCTCAACCAAACTCCGTCTATTCCTAATAATTGTCAGTGGGCATTATTTCTGCGTAACCATGACGAGTTAACCCTAGAAATGGTGACAGACGAAGACCGAGATTATATGTATCGGGTCTATGCAGAAGATACCCAAGCGCGACTAAATTTAGGCATTCGTCGCCGTCTCGCGCCACTACTGGGGAACGATCGCCGCCAAATTGAACTAATGAATAGTTTGCTGCTTTCTTTACCAGGAACTCCTGTGCTGTACTATGGTGATGAAATTGGCATGGGAGATAATATATATATAGGCGATCGCAACGGAGTCCGTACCCCCATGCAGTGGAGTCCTGATCGTAACGCTGGCTTTAGTCGTGCCAACCCTCAGAAACTGTATCAACCAGTTATTTTAGACTCTGAATATCACTACGAAGCCATCAACGTGGAAGCGCAAAGTGCTAATCCGAATTCTCTCCTGTCATGGATGAAACGTTTAATTGCCATGCGGAAACGTTTTCAAGCCTTTGGACGTGGAACTTTTGAACTGTTACATCCCGAAAACAGGAAAGTCTTAGCATTTGTCCGCACCTACTCTGGGGAACATATTTTAGTAGTGGCAAACCTGTCGCGATTTGTGCAGAGTGTAGAATTAGATTTAACCCCATTTCAGGGAATGGTTCCCGTGGAAATTTTCGGGCGAAATCACTTCCCAAAAATTGGAGAATCGAGCTATTTTCTGAGTATTGCGCCCTATGGATTTTACTGGTTTATGCTTCAGTTTGATCCAGCCACCAGCCTGCTACCTCGTCCCCGCCACCAACTACCAGCTTTAGAGGTTGCGAAAAGTTGGCATCAAATCTTTTCTCAGTCGGATACCCGCGAACGTTTAGAGTCTTTGTTCCCTGAATATCTACATCGATCCTCGTGGTTTATTAGTAAATCTAGGGTTATGCAGTCCGTGACAATTGCTGATTTTATTCCGATTCCTTTCCCCAAACAGGAAGCAGCTATTGTCATGCTAAATGTAGACTATACAGAAGGGTTTGCAGAAACCTATGTAGTGCTGTTATCTTGTGCTATTGGTGAACAATCAAAAGAAGTTAGTGCTAATTTTCCTAGTGCGGTGTTGGCTTCAGTAAAAATCGATGATCAAGAGGGGATTTTATTTGAAGCAAGTGCTGATCAAGACTTCTTAACTCTCCCCCTAGATATGATTCGGAACCGCCAACAGTATAAAGGTAAACATGGCACTTTAACGGCGATGACTACGGACGCGCTGGCTGGGGTAGATATGAGTGAAGAGAAAATGAATCCTCAGCTAATGGGAAAAACGGATAAAAATGCCTTAGTTGTTTATGGCGATCGCCTAATTTTTAAATTCTTCCGCCGAGTCGAACCGGGTATTAATCCCGAATTAGAAATTCGCAGTTTTTTAGGACAGAAACAACAATTAGAACACATTGCGCCAGTAATGGGAGGGTTAAAATATAAACCCCGTCGCGGAGACTCTACAACTTTAGGGGTTTTACAGGTATATATTCCCGATGGTATTAAGGCTTGGAATTATACTTTAGATAATCTCCGAGACTTTTTCGATCGCATAACTTTACCAACGACGGAAACTCCGGTGGAGGTTCCCTCAGAATCTCTGCTAACCTTAAAAAATGCGGAAATTCCCGAAGAAGTAGCGATCGCGATCGGATCATATCTGAGTAATATTCAACTACTAGGTCAACGCACAGCCGAGTTACATATTGCCTTATCCAGCGATACGGACGACCCGAATTTTACCCCAGAACCCTTTTCATCTTTATATCAGCGATCGATTTATCAATATTCCCGAAACCTGACCGGACAGGTAATGCTGAAGCTGAGAAAAGGGCTCGATTCCATGGGACCGGAAACCAAGGACTTAGCCAAAAAGGTTCTGAGTAAACATGAGTATATTTTAGCGCGTTTTCAATCCCTACTCAACCTCAAAATTACCGGACTGCGAACCCGTTGTCATGGGGACTATTCCTTAGAAGAAATTCTCTATACAGGTAAGGATTTTTGGGTAATTGACTTTGAGGGAGAAACCTACCGAACTTTGAACGAAAGGCGGATGAAGCGATCGCCTTTGCGGGATGTCGCAGCCATGTTACAATCCCTCAATTATGCCACCCGTATTGCTTTACTCAACGAGGTAGAAAATGGCATGATTCGACCCGAAAATCTACCAGAAATGGAACAATGGGCGAACATCTGGTATAATTGGGTAGGTGCTAAATTTTTGGGCAGTTATTTAGAAGTAGCTAAAGAGGATGGATTTTTACCCAAGACCAACCAGGAAKTACAGGTATTACTGGACAGCTACCTACTAGAGCGAATTATCCAAAGTTTAGACTTCCACTACCATCGCAGTCAACAACTAATTGATATTCCCTTACGGCAACTCTTAGAGGTTGTAGTCTAAAGGTTTATCGATGGGGAGGCGGGTAATTTACAGTGTAACCCGCCTCTACTGGTTCATGAATAATTGATAATCAACCATTAATTATTCATCATAGTCTTGCTCAAGAATCCGCCAACTCACAGATTTAACCGAAGGTTCTAAACTTAATCGGCTAATAATTTGCTCCAACAAATTATCATCACGATTCTGGGCTATTATTTGAGCTTCAACCTCAACCAAATTATTAAAGTCATCTAAATCTTGACTCCGCAAAGAGCGCAGCTTAATTTTATTCATTTTACCCAGAGCATCGAGTAATAAAACCCTTATATGAGCTTCTTCATCACCCCGACAAACTAGGGAACACAGATAATAAAACTCTAATTCAGTCCATTCTGTGGGTTGCTGGTTAATGCGAAGACTCAAGGGACGCAAAACCGTGTTAGCAATCAAAACCGCACAGGCTCCCATAAATGCTTGGGAAAAAAAACCAGCCCCCGATAAAGTCCCAATGGCAGCAGCGCACCAAATAGTCGCCGCCGTATTCAACCCCTTAACCGTGAGGCCTTCTTTTAAAATCACACCCCCAGCCAAAAAACCAATTCCAGACACAACTTGAGCCGCAATGCGGGTAGGGCTACCCTCTCCGGGAGTCATCACGGAAAGAATAACAAACAGAGAGGCTCCCGTGGCTACCAATGTATTAGTCCGTAACCCAGCCATGCGCTGTCGCCACTGACGTTCAATTCCCAAAGCCGAACCTAGCAAAAATGCCACCGTCAGTCTCAGCAATGTTTCTGTCCACTCCATGGCTCACCTCTTCTTCTGATTCTGCTTTGATGGACTTTGTACACAGTTGAGTTAACTATGCCAAGAACCTACTGATTTTAGGATATTTTCGGCAGCATTCAGCGGAAAAATAAGTGATGGGGAGGGGTTCAACCTCCCCATGTTGCCCTATTCGGGAGCGGTTATGATTCGGGTTGGGAGTCTTGCAACTCCTGCCACAACTGTTCCAGACGCTCCATTGCTTGTTTCGGTGAGATTTTACCACTGGTTTCTAAAGCACAGGCGATCGCCACTTGATTAGAAAACTCCTGAAAAACTTGGTTAAAACGGAGATTTTCTGAGGTAAGCTGTCCGCGATAGCGACAATAGGGAGATAACATTTCTTGCAAAACCAGCCGAGCTTCCCTCGGATCATTGATAGCATCAGTAGTTTTTTCTCCATATTCAGCCAAAATTTGATTCAAATAATAGTTATCCTGGGCCTCTAACTTCTCAATCAAATGCAAAATCAAGGGAAGATTAACTTCGGCAATTAAATAGTCCCGTGACCGCTGCCACCATGAATATTTGAGGCTAGGTACTGATTCCCCTAACTGTTTCAATGTGCGAGCTGGAGATAGAATAGATTGCTCCGAGGAAGTCGCCATCTTGCGTAAAGTCTCCCGACGGGATTCCGAAGATTCCAGTTTTGCCATAGCTTTGTAAATTTGTGCAATTTCCTGTTTCCGCAAACAAATTTGTTTCAGGGTAGAAATAACACTAGGGCGGGCAGTGATAGCTTGACTCATGATCATGTTCTTATCTCCTTAGTTTTTACAATGTTTTTGCCAACTTAGGGTAATTCCTTGACTCAGATACTGGGTTGAATTTCAGTTAACTAACACCAATCAGCAACCCCACTAGAGAAAAATAAATCCACAGACCCGAAAAGTCTTTAATTGTGGTGATAAATGGATCAGCACCAGGACCGTGATCAAAGCCGAGTCTTAGCATAATCATCGGCAACATTGCCCCTAAAATTGCTCCCAAAGTAATTACACAAGTTAAGGAAATTCCCACCGCTAAACCCAGTTGGGGGATATCGTTAGGTAATCCTTGCCAGAAGTAGGCGGCTATTCCCGCCACAGTGCCTAAAATTACCCCCATAATGAAGCCAATGCGAATTTCTCGGAATAGATAAGCAGTAAACTGGCTAGGGTGAATTTGACTCCAGGCTAAACCACGGGCGAAAATAGTGCTTGATTGAGTGCCGACATTTCCCCCCATATCCATGACTAGGGGAATAAATACCGCCGCCGCCACGATCGCCTCTAGGGTATCTTCAAAAGTTTCGATCACGCCACCGACTAAAAAACCACCAATCAGGGTAATAATTAAGAACATTATCCGCAGTCTAATGGCATAGAAAGAAGGACCACGCACCAGTTTTTCACTCCAACCTTGATCACGGGTTAATAAATTCCCGACTCCGGCTTGGCCTAAAATTGTCTCGGTGGCTTCTTCTTCCACTAAATCAATCACATCATCAAAGGTGATATCTCCAATTAATCGCCCTTCGTTATCGACTACAGGAATGGCGGGAAGGTCGTTATTTTTCAGGAGTTTTGCCGCTTTTAAATCGCGATCGCTCGCGCGGACGGCAATGGTTTCACCCTCGGCTAATTCACCAATAATTTGATCAGGATTAGCTCTAATCAGGTTAACGGTAGGAACAAATCCACGATAATATCTTTCGGCATCAATGATAAACACAACTGCCAGTTGATTCGGGTCTAATTCCGATTGGCGGATAGTCGTTAGGGTATCAGCAACGGTCATGTGACTGCGGACGGTAACCAACCGCAGATTCATAATTCTTCCCGCACTATTTTCGGGATATCCCAGTAGTAAGTTAACCGTTTCCCTGGCTTGGGGACTGAGTTTCCCTATCAGTCGCTTAGTCACTTTAGCCGGAAGTTCCTCAAATAGCTGCACACGATCATCAGGATCAAGTGCTTCCAGAAGCGTCATTACTTCGGGATTTTCCATATCTTGAATTAGATCGGCTTGTTCCTCCGGGCGTAAATATTCAAAAACGGCGATCGCTCTGTTTTTTTCTAGTAATCGAAACGCTATAACTCGCTTATGGGGTTCAATTTGCATCAGCAGTTGTACCAGTTCCGAAGCCGGTAAACTATTCGCCTCTTTTTTCGCCGCTTCTAATGCAAAAGGTTGTAGTAAATCGTTCAAAACATTGCCACGCATTTTTCACCTCTCACTAAATACAGGATAATTGTCAGCATCAAACCATGTTTATTGCCTTAATTTTTTGAGGATATTTGCCAGCATAAATCGACTCACAAAAGGTGATTTTGTAAGTGGCAAAAGTAGACAAAACACAGTTTCAGGCTGAATAAATCCTCAAAGATTCAACCTGTCAACCAGTCCACTGGCTGCACTATTTATTCACTAATCAAACATCACGAAACAACCGGGCTTTTTCTTGCAATACCAAGAAAAAACCAGCTCGAAATTGATTCAAATATTCAGTAATAGTCTAGGGGGTTTACCTCCTTCCTTCCCAGTCACTATGCCCAGCAGTGACCGGAGATGAACCCACTAATCTTTAATAAAGCGATCGGGGCAAATTCATCAAACCAATCAACTGCCAGCCACACCTAGGGCCAGGGTCAGGGTCTTCTTTAGACGAATCGGACTCTTGATGTGTAGTTATGAAACCACTACTACCAGGAATCTCCATTGGTTTAGTTTCCTCAAAAAGTTAAAGCAAACTTGGCGGCATCCAAGCTGGCATAAACCAGTCTTCTGCCATGCACCCCACAATTTTAAGCATACTGTCGGGTTTTTGTCAATACCATTGACCGGAAAAAATGCTTTTTACCCCCAGAGATATCCGATTAAGATCTTCTTGGAGTAGGGGAGGCCATGCAACACCTTGTTTAGACTTGAGGAGAAATTGCTGATGGCTTTCCATGGCTAATTGATACAAAGCCAACACCAGAGGGCGATCGAAGTTCTCGGTTTCTTTAAGGGAGTCATACACCATTTTAATTGCTAACAAAATCGATGTCACTTGACCAGGGACTGGGGGCTTACCTTCTTTCAGACGAATTAAAAAGGCATCGGGGTTATTTTGTATTTCCAAAGCCATACCTTGGTCAATTAAGAAACTACGGGCAGTTTTATAGTCCATTTTTCATCAGTAATAGTGGGTTAGGGCGGGTTTACCAAAACCCCCCTGGGAATGATGATTGACCGCCGTGGGGCGCGTTTACAATTATCTATTAATTTCCCGGTGGGTTAGGGCGGGTTTACCAAAACCCCCCTGGGAATGATGATTGACCGCCGTGGGGCGCGTTTACAATTATCTATTAATTTCCCGGTGGGTTAGGGCGGGTTTACCAAAACCCCCCTGGGAATGATGATTGACCGCAGAACCCGCCCCTACAATAATTTCCCGGTGGGTTAGGGCGGGTTTACCAAAACCCCGGTGGGAATGATGATTGACMGCCGWRSSSCGCGYTTACAATAATTTCCCGGTGGGTTAGGGCGGGTTTACCAAAACMCCGCTGGGAATGATGATTGACCGCCGTGGGGCGCGTTTACAATAATTTCCCGGTGGGTTAGGGCGGGTTTACCAAAACCCCGCTGGGAATGATGATTGACAGCAGAACCCGCCCCTACAGGATGAACAATTAACAATTAATAATTATCCATTATCCATTATCAATTGCCCTATTCCCATTCGATAGTTCCTGGGGGTTTGGATGTAATATCGTAAACTACCCGATTGACTCCTCGCACTTCATTAACAATGCGGTTAGAAATAGTTTCGAGTAAATCGTAGGGAACCCGCGACCAGTCGGCGGTCATACCATCTTCACTAGAGACAAATCGCAACACCACCGGATAGGCGTAAGTGCGCTGATCTCCCATAACTCCCACACTGCGGACGGGAAGCAATACGGCGAAGGCTTGCCAAAAATCATGATAAACGCCGGATTTGTGAATTTCATCACGGACGATAAAATCAGCATCACGCAGAATATTCAGTTTTTCGGCGGTAACTTCCCCTAGAATACGAATGGCTAAACCAGGACCAGGGAAGGGGTGGCGGCGGACGATTTCTTCGGGTAAACCTATCGATCGCCCAACTTTGCGAACTTCATCTTTAAACAGTTTGCGGAGAGGTTCAACTAATTTAAATCGTAAGTCCTTGGGTAAACCGCCAACGTTGTGATGGCTTTTGATTTTAACCGCTACCCTTTCCCCAGTTTTCGGGTCAACATTGGTATCGGCTGACTCAATTACATCAGGATAAAGGGTTCCCTGGGCGAGATAGTCAAAGGGTCCGAGACGGGCTGATTCTTCTTCAAAGACTCGGATAAATTCCCCCCCAATGCGTTTGCGTTTTTCTTCGGGGTCGGTCACTCCTTTGAGTTGTTCGAGAAAGCGATCGCGGGCGTTAACGTATTCAACCGAGATATGAAATCGATCATCAAATAATTTTACCAGTTTTTCGGGTTCATATTTCCGCATAAACCCCTGGTCAATAAACATACAGGTAAGTTGATCTCCGATCGCCTGATGGAGTAAAAATGCCAGAGTTGAGGAGTCCACCCCGCCGGAAAGGGCTAATAATACCCGTTTATCTCCTACTTTACCCCGAATCTCGCGGATAGCTTCTTCCACAAAAGTTTCTGTAGTCCAGGTCGGTTCACAGTCACATATATGATAAACGAAATTCCTGATTAAGGCTTGACCACCAATAGAGTGAACTACTTCCGGGTGAAACTGAACTCCGTAGAGTTGGCGTTGATGGTCAGCGATCGCCGCACAGGGGGTATTACCTGTATGGGCGAGAACCTCAAACCCTGGTGGGAGTCTAGTACAGGAGTCACCATGACTCATCCACATGGTAGACCCTTGCTCAACATTAGTCAGTAGATCTGTTGGATCATCAATAGTTAGGGAAGCCTTACCATATTCAGCTAGTTTAGCCCGTTCTACCTCCCCCCCCAGTTGTTGAACCATTAACTGCATTCCATAACATACACCCAACACCGGAACCCCCAGATTCCAAATTTCTGGGTCACAATGGGGGGCTTTTTCGTCATAGACCGAACTAGGTCCACCGGATAAGATAATCCCTTTTAAGTTCAGGTCGGCTAATTTTTTGGCGCTGGTGCGATAGGAAATCACTTCCGAATAGACTTCTGTTTCCCGAATGCGACGGGCGATCAGTTCCGAGTATTGGGAACCGAAATCTAAGATCATAATCATTTCCCGATTAACTGAGGTAACCGGTTCGGTTATTGGTGTCGGTAGAGTTTGCTCTGGGGCTGAGGTTTGCACAGTCATATTGAGTTAAGGGTTGTAGATGTTGATATAGTCATGGGGGCTAGGTTCTGGTAGCACCGGGAGGAGTAAAAACGCGGCAATTTTGCGGATAATTTGTTGAGGGAGTATTCTAACTAGGATAACAAATTTGCTGCCAAATTGTATCACCGATCGCACTTTTGCAGATAATTTGACGCTGGCGATCAAATAACACTGACCCCACCTGAACATTTACTTCCGCGTGGGTGTGTATATAGGCGGCGGCGCGATGATCAATAGCCGAGGCGATCGAACCATATATGCGATCGACCCAATCCCCCTTTAGTTCCCGCAGGTACAATAAAGCATCTTCCGTCGTCGGAGAATGCAAAACCTTCTGTAGATCTGGGGTTGGTAATCCCATATCCGCACAGTGAGCCGTTAAAATTTCTAAGCGTCCGTCTGCGAGGTGATGATGGGTGTGGAAAATCCCCCCAGCCACTTTGATCAGCTTTCCGTGATACCCAAATAGTAAAATCGATTCAATTTCTACAAATCCTGCCGTTACTAGCATTGGCCCCAACCAGTTAGCCGTTTTGACAATTTGTTCAGGCTTAATACCCAAATGCGTGGCTAGGTCTAATCCATTTTCACCAATACAAAATACTAGGGTTTGAAAGTCGGCGGCTTTCGCTTCCAGCGTCTCCCGATAGACTTCTAACTGTTCCGGGACGCTGAGGGGTTGGGATATACCTGTTGTCCCCAGCAATGATAGTCCTTGGATGACTCCAAAGGCTTCGTTAGATGTGCGTTTGGCTAGTTTTTTGCCTTCTGGTAAAATAACCGTAACTTGAATGCGATCGCCTAGTGACACTAAGGATTTCAGGTTACTTAAAATCAGGGATTTGGCATATTTATAAATCGCCGCCTGTTCCCCTTTTTCCTGGACTCCCACCCCTTCACCACCGACAATTTTAATTGGGGTTTCTAGGGAGTTAATATTACGGCCTATTATTTCTACTATTGCCCAAACTGGTGTATGGCGAGTAATATCTAAGTTATCTCCTGGGTCTGAACGAGTAATTCCTAAAGCCGCATGATCACTAATACGAGCCACCTGTTCGATCGCAATTTCCGCCGTTTCTGGTGGGTCGATTAAATCCACCGTCACCGTATTTTTATCATTAGGGCTCTGGTCTTGGAGATGCTCCAAAGCGGCGATCGCCGCCGCACAAGCAAAAACCGGAAGTGTATATCCAGAACGAGGTTTAGTCATAAGTCTAACCTAGTATGAGTAAATTATATATATATCATCTTCAATCATTTTCAGCCACAGGTTCCCCGTATTTATCTAAATGTAAACTTGTCACCTCTCCCATATTTTACCATATTAAGTCAAATACTT